>JAGXGJ010000148.1 GCA_024636875.1 Methylococcaceae bacterium
CCACAGGTTGACACACCGGCCGTCCACAACTTACCCACCACCTGATTATTTGAATTACAACAACAAATTTTGAAATTAATTTATCTATTCTAAAATAGGAACATACTTTCCTTCAGGCTCATTTATGGATTGGAATATACTACCCGTCGCTTTTACATTTCAGGCCACCCTATTGAACGGTTCAAATCACCTGCAAGTGCGCCAAAAGGGAGCAACTGATAACGATGGCAACCTAATTTTCACCGAAGAAAAAGTGGTGATCAAGTAATCTCCTTGTATGGAGACAATTAACCTACCTAGCTGGTTGAGTGTTCACTCCTACCGGAAGCGGTTTGTGGTGACACTCAATTCGCTAGGTGTCATAATTTTTTTATACAACTAGTAGTTCGTCATTTTAATTATGACGGATAAAACTGGAGTAGCTATTCAGTCCCCCTCTTTGAAAAAGAGGGGTTAGGGGAGATTTTTTAAATAAATCCCCCTCAATCCCCCTTTTCCAAAGGGGAAGTGAATATGCGACTGCTGACTAACTCTAATTTTACACGACAAAACAATGCTGACTGAGTACTAGTAGTTCGTTTTGTTAAAACATTTATATAGACGTTGAATGCAAATAGCCAGTTTATATAAGGCTTTCATAAAATACTAACTGTAAGCCTTCTACTGGAATGATCTACTAGTTCTGGGCTGGGCTGATCTGATCTGACCTAAGGTCGGTTCCTGGCCGGACTAGGACGATCATGAAATTCACAATTAGATAATTGCCACAGGCTGCTTTCGAGCAAATTTTGATGCAGGGTCAATTCCTGTCATTCATCTTCGGTACTGCTTGCGTGATACAGGTCAAAATCTCCCATTCCGACAAAATAGCCATTGCCTCTTCCTTGGTGCTGCCACAGGCATCCTCGGTCGCCTTAAAACCACTACACACAAGAGGCCGGCAAGACTGCAAGAAAATCGAGCATTTATTTTCATTATCCAAATGCAGGCAACGCACCGCAGCGGGTTTTCCAAAAGAATGGAAAGGTATTGCTGAAGAAATAGAAGGTGCGATGCAGCAAGCGCCACAGCCGATTCGACACTGCATCAACTAGCCTCATGTATTTTTAGGGGTGAATACTCATGCAACAGATCAACGCCGCGTGGGCGTGTAACTATCTTTGGCATAGGTCACTTTACTCGATAATTTCCATATCCGTTAGGAATTGCTGGTTATGCTTAAAAATGTGAACCTATTTCTCCTCAGTTTCTAAAACCGTTTCTTGAGTTAGTCCAGCATTCCCGCTTGAATAATGAAATCTTCAACCGCTTTAATGCCTTCTTTCGTCTTCAGATTAGTAAAGACAAACGGCCGCTCACCGCGCATTTTACGCGCATCGTGCTCCATGACTTCCAGCGATGCACCGACAAAAGGGGCTAAGTCTATCTTGTTGATAACCAGCAAATCCGAGCGGGTAATTCCGGGCCCGCCTTTACGAGGAATTTTGTCGCCGGCCGCTACGTCAATCACATAAATAGTCAGATCCGCCAGTTCCGGGCTGAACGTGGCGCTGAGGTTGTCGCCGCCGCTTTCCACCAGAATAAAGTCGAGATTGTCAAAGCACTGGCTTAACTCATCGACCGCCGCCAGGTTCATCGAGGCATCCTCACGAATGGCGGTGTGCGGACAACCGCCGGTCTCCACGCCTAAAATACGTTCTTCCGGCAAGGCCTGACTGCGAATAAGAAACTGCTGGTCTTCGCGGGTATAAATGTCATTGGTCACCACGCCGATTTCGAAGCGGTCGCGCATTTGCTTGCACAGCGCGTCCACCAAAGCCGTTTTGCCTGAGCCGACCGGGCCGCCGATACCGACTCTTAATATCTGTTTAGCGCTCATACACCCTCTCAGGAACGAAATAATCTGGAATACTGCATTTCATGCCGGCTGCTGGCTAAAGCCAGACCAAAGGCGCTGCCTCCGATGTCATCATCGGCAAGCTTTAACGCCTCATCGACCAAAGCCGGGATTTTGCCTGCCAAATCAGTCAATAGCCGCTGTCCTGCCACCTGGCCTAATGGCACCAATTTTACCGCGCACAACACCTGGTTTTCCAGCCAGCTCCACAAATAACCGATGGCAGTTTCGCGCTTTTGAATACCCCAGTTAACGGCGGCAAAAGCGAAGACCGTAGCGAGTGTGGCTTCAGGCTTGCGCAGCCAGGGTTGCATACCGGCAATCGCCAATGCATCCAGCAAACGCGCCAACGCCTGGCCGGTATGCCGGTCTTCAGCCCTTAATTCGGCGGTTTCCCGGCAGGCAATCAGGGTCCGGCTCCAATGGTCAACCCATTCAACATGACCACCTTGCCAGGCGTCATAAAGCCGCGCCAGAATGGGTAGATCGATGCGGGTCAGGCAGCTGTCCATCAAGCCGCTGAGCCATTCACCGGTTTCTGCGGCATTGCTTATCCAGCCATCGTCGACCGCCCGCTCCAAACCCTGGGAATAACAGTACATGCCTATCGGCAGACCGGGGCTGACCAGTTGCAGCAAGCGTAATAACGCCAGATCAGTGACCATGGCCGTGATACGCGCCCTGCTCCGGTTCAAAAGGCAGGACTTCATGGGTGACAATCAAACCCAAGCCTTCCAGCATGTGATCCAGCACATGGTCGCTCAAAAAGCGAAGCTCGCCCGGTAATATCTGCAAGGCCACGTGCCGGTTGCCGAGGTGATAACAGGCACGGGCGAATTGCAGGGCATCATCGGTGCGCACCACCGACAGCGACTCCGGCGCCGCATCAACCCGCACGCGGTAATGATCGGGACCGGTTAAAATCAGGCCTTTGCGCAAAACCTGACCGCGCGGCAAAAACAGCCCGATTTTGGCGCCGCTATCGGTTTTGATTAACAGGCGGCTTTTCTGGCGGGATTCATACGGCAGCGTCACCACATCGTCCGTTATGGCATCAAGCGGGGCCAGTTCAGTTAGTTTAAGCATATTCAAAACAAAAAATAACGTTGGGCAAAAGGCAGCACAGCGGCCGGTTCGCAGGTCAGCAGCAAGCCATCGGCGCGGACCGAATAGGTTTGCGGATCGACTTCGATATGCGGCTGGTAGTCATTATGAATCATATCTTTTTTGCCGAGCGAACGGGTATCCGTCACCACACCCACATGTTTCTTTAATTCCAAAGCCGTTGGAATATCAGCTTCGACAGCGGCTTTTGATAAAAAGATCATCGATGTAGCTGAAGCGGCCATACCGAATGAACCAAACATCGGCCGGTAATGCACCGGTTGCGGAGTCGGAATCGAGGCATTGGGATCGCCCATCGGCGCTGCGGCAATAAATCCGCCTTTAACAATCAGGCTGGGCTTCACCGCGAAAAAGGCCGGCTGCCACAATACCAGATCGGCCAGCTTGCCCGCTTCGATGGAGCCCACTTCATGCGCTATGCCATGGCTGATCGCCGGATTGATCGTGTATTTGGCGATATAACGCTTGATGCGGAAATTGTCGTTGCCGGATGAATCTTCAGCCAGGCAGCCGCGCTGCGCCTTCATTTTATGGGCGGTCTGCCAGGTGCGGATAATGACTTCGCCAACCCTGCCCATCGCCTGCGAGTCGGACGCAATCATCGAAAAAGCCCCCAGGTCATGCAGAATATCCTCGGCGGCGATGGTTTCGCGGCGAATCCGCGATTCGGCAAACGCCACATCCTCGGCAATGCCGGGATCAAGATGATGACAGACCATCAGCATGTCCAGATGTTCGTCCACTGTATTGACCGTATAGGGCCGGGTCGGATTGGTTGAAGACGGCAGCACGTTGGCTTCGCCACAGGCCTTGATAATATCGGGGGCATGGCCGCCGCCAGCGCCTTCGGTATGATAGGTGTGGATGGTACGGCCTTTGAAGGCGGCAAAGGTATCCTCGACAAAACCGGATTCGTTCAGGGTATCGGTATGAATGGCAACTTGCACATCAAAGCGGTCGGCCACCGACAGACAGCAATCGATCGCCGCCGGCGTCGTGCCCCAGTCTTCGTGCAGTTTCAGACCCATCGCCCCGGCACGCACCTGTTCTTCCAGCGCAGCAGGCAGGCTGGCGTTACCTTTGCCGAGCAAGCCGAAGTTCATCGGGAAGGCATCCAGCGCTTGCAGCATGGTCTGAATATTCCACGGGCCCGGCGTGCAGGTCGTTGCATTGGTGCCCGTTGCCGGACCGGTGCCGCCGCCGATCATTGTGGTCATGCCCGACATCAATGCTTCATCGATTTGCTGCGGACAAACAAAATGAATATGCGCGTCAATACCGCCGGCGGTCAGAATCTGTCCTTCCCCGGCGATAATTTCAGTGCCGGGGCCTATGATGATATCGACTCCCTGTTGCGTATCGGGATTGCCGGCCTTGCCGATGCCGGCAATGCGGCCGTTTTTGATGCCGACATCCGCTTTAATAATGCCCCAGTAATCGACGATGAGTGCATTGGTGATCACCATATCCATTGCTACAGAGGAATCAACCTGACTTTGCCCCATGCCATCGCGGATGACCTTGCCGCCGCCGAATTTGACTTCATCGCCATAAACCGTGCGGTCTGCTTCGACTTCAAGAAACAAGCCGCTGTCGCCCAGACGCACCCGGTCGCCGGTCGTAGGTCCAAACATATCGGCATAAGCCTCTCTGCTGATTCTGCTCATTGTTTTTCCTCCAAGGCACCCATCACTTCCTGGCGAAAACCGTAAATCCGGCGCAGACCGGCGAAGGCCACCAACTGCACTTCGCGCTGCTGACCGGGTTCAAAACGCACCGCGGTGCCGGCCGGAATATCCAGCCTGAAGCCACGCGTCACTGCGCGGTCAAAATGCAAGGCCGGATTGGTTTCAAAAAAATGATAATGCGAGCCGACCTGAATGGGTCTATCGCCGCTGTTGGCAACCACCACGCTGATCGCCTCGCGGCCTGCATTCAGTTCCAAATCGCCGTCAGCGGTAATAATTTCTCCGGGTTTCATGACCGTGCTCCTACTGTGTCGTATACTTAAATGCAGGGCGTGCCGTGCGCGCCTTCTCCGCTATTCGATGGGATTATGTACTGTCACCAGTTTGGTGCCGTCAGGAAAAGTCGCTTCCACCTGCACATCGGGCAGCATTTCGGCAACGCCTTCCAGCACATCGCCACGGTAAAGCAGAGTGCGGCCGAATTCCATCAATTCGGCGACCGTGCGCCCATCGCGCGCCCCTTCCATAATCGCGGCGCTGATAAAAGCCACGGCTTCAGGATAATTAAGCTTGAGGCCGCGGGCCTTGCGCCGTTCAGCCAGTAAGCCTGCGGTAAAAATCAGCAGCTTGTCTTTTTCTCGTGGTGTTAATTGCATCGTCTTATTTCTCTCAAGTTGCTAAAATCAGTTTTACCACTCCGAAAAATGAAAGCCACTTGCGGGAGCAACGCCCTCGTCGCGACTAGAGCGAGTACTGTTAAACGCTTGTCGCGACGCAGGCGTCGCTCCCACGGGCTTTGTTAACGACTTTCACCTGATGGTAGTGAGTCAAGTCGCCCAAATACGGGGTGCACAGGCTTTGCGTTGCACGCAGTCCGGCCGCATAATGGCCCAAACCTGTTCGAAAAACCCGCGCAGCCGGTCACTCCTGCTATCAAGCGCTCTACATACCAACAGTTTATCGATAAGGGTCGCGCCGCGGCCAATATCATCGCCGATTAATTGCTGCACGGCGGCCAGACTTTCAGCGCTGGCAGGACTGGCAAACAGGGTTCCGCAAGCCGATAAACCCCGCAATCCCCAACGCGCGGCAAATGCCCTGGCATCCAGAAGCAGGCGTTCCAGAAATAAAGGCTGGTTTTGACAATAAATCTGCCAGCTCATATCTGCTATACCGGCATCGAAACTCTCGCCGCAGGCAGGCCGCCCCAAAGACAAAATTTCCCAGCCAATAAAACGGGCGCCTTCCGCCAGTTCTACTGTGGCCGCTGATCTTAACTGCGCACCTCGATAAATAATGGTTTCCTGCGGCAGCCATTCCAGCGCCGCGCCTTCTGCCACCTTGATCGATGCGGTCTGAACAGCCTGCCCGCCGCCCATGCTGCGATAAAACTTTCCTGCAGCAGGCGTAGTAATCAGAGCATGGCTGTATTCTCCGGCACGGACGCTAAAGCTCAAATGGTCTCCCGCCACGATGCCGCCCGGAGGATGCAGGACATAGACATGGCACACCTCGCCTTCAGGATAAAACGGCCGCTGCACCATTAACGGGCCGTAATGTCGGCGCTGCGCCAGAACAGTCCTGTCGTTTCCGAGCGCAAACCCAAGCTCCAGCTTTGCTTGCCAGCCTTGAGCTGATATGCTCTCTATGCTGGCACATCCTGCATCCTTCTGGTCTGCAAACATACGATCAAACGCCGGCCAGCAAGGTCGTGCCCACTACAGCGCAAAGCAAACCAAAGCCGGTGCTGATGACTTTCAGTCTAGACATTCCTGATAAGCCCACAGCAATGCCCAAGCCATGAAGTAATGCAGTCGTCAGCAGAAAACCCGGCGCATAAGCACTTGCATCAGCTACTGTTTGCAACTCGGCGGCATGAACATAACCGTGGCTTAGCGCAAATCCGCCTGCCAAAGCAACCGCCAGGCCAGAGGAAATGCGATAGTTTCCCCATACGAGCAAGCCTGAAACCAGTACCGACAATGCCACCCAGGTTTCCGCCGAGTTGAAGGTGAGGCCGGCAAGTTGCAACCCTGCGCCTGCGGCCATCATCAACAAAAAGCTCACCGGTAATAACCACAACGCTCTGCCGCCGCGCATCGCCGCCCACAGCCCGATAGCCAGCATCACCAGCAGATGATCGATACCCATTAAAGGATGCAGCAAACCATCGGCAAAGCCATGTACCGTTCCGGCACCGGTATGCGCCTGCGCTGGCAAAGACAACATCAACAATAAACTGCTAAAAATTACAAGCCGTATAGTTTTCATAGAGATTCCTCATTGTTTTTTAGGCTGGTTCCCAGTCGAAACCCGGGATGAAAATAGTTACCAGTAGAGCCACACTATCCGTTTCCAGGACACATGCTGCACAATAGCAGTCAAACCGTCAAATAGCGTTTAACCATAGCCTCGCTCAACTGATTCATGCTGCCGGCAGCGACACTGCGGCCGCGATCCATTATATAGAAACTGTCCGCCACTTTCCGTACAAAAGGCAGTTTTTGTTCTACCAGCAATATAGTCACACCCAATTGGTTTTTGATTTTGATAATGCCTTCACGTACTTCATCTTTTACTTCGTCTTCTGCTTTAATCAAAGGGGTAGGAATACCTCTTGAACGATTCAGACGAATAATCACATCGCCGATTTCACTGACAATATTAGGTTGTATACCTTCGGTCGGTTCGTCCAGAATCAGTAATTTGGGGTTAAGCACCAGGGCTCTGCCGATAGCGAGTTGCTGCTGTTGGCCTCCGGATAGATCACCCCCGCGCCGTTTGAGCATTTGCTTCAGCACCGGAAAAATCTCATAGATATGCGCCGGGATTGTTTTGATGCCTTGCCTGCGCACTGCGCCCAGACCGGTCTTCAGATTTTCCTCTACGGTTAACAACGGAAAAATTTCCCGTCCCTGCGGCACATAACCGATCCCGAGTGCAGCGCGCCGCTCCGGTTTGGCAAGCGTTATTGCCGCGCCATTATATTCGATAGCACCCTCACGCACCGCGATAAGACCCATGATACATTTCAACAAGGTAGTCTTGCCGACGCCATTGCGGCCCATCAGACACAGGCAGGAACCCGAGGGCAACTCCAGATTCAAATCCCACAAGGTGTGGCTGCCCCCGTAATATTGATTTAACCCGGTAATTTTCAGCATCAATCCCCCAAATAAACCTGTATCACACGCGGATCGTTCTGTACTTCAGCCATGCTGCCTTCGGTCAACACAGACCCTTCATGCAGCACCGTCACTCGCTGGGCAATAGAGCGGACAAATTCCATATCATGCTCGACCACGATGATGGAACGCTCGCCCTGCAGCGATAACAGCAATTGTGCGGTGCGTTCGACTTCCTGATGCGTCATGCCCGCCACGGGTTCATCAACCAGCATGACTTTGGGCTCCTGCATCAGCAACATGCCGATCTCCAGCCATTGTTTCTGCCCATGCGACAGGATGCCGGCCAGCCTTGATCTGTGTTCAGTAAGTCCTATTATTTCCATTACTTGTTCAATGCGCTCCTGTTGGGCGCCATTCAACCTAGCAAACAGCGTCGCCCAGGCGCCTTTATTGGCAGCCAAAGCCAGTTCCAGATTTTCAAATACGCTAAGCGT
The DNA here is from genome assembly GCA_024636875.1 of Methylococcaceae bacterium. Taxonomy (GTDB): domain Bacteria; phylum Pseudomonadota; class Gammaproteobacteria; order Methylococcales; family Methylomonadaceae; genus JAGXGJ01. Next base: position 8,333 of record JAGXGJ010000148.1, read on the forward strand.
CTCGAAAACACTGGGCTTTTGAAATTTACGGCAAATACCTGCCTGAGCTATGGCGGGTTCATCCATTTGCAGCAGATCAAGCGTTTGTCCAAAAAATACCGAACCGCTATCTGGACGGGTTTTGCCGGTAATCACATCCATCAACGTGGTTTTGCCGGCGCCATTCGGACCAATCAAACAGCGTAATTCTCCGGCATCAATATACAGCGACAATTGATTTAAGGCTTTGAAGCCATCAAAACTGACGCTGACATCTTCCAGATAGAGAATCGTTCCATGACGGGTATCCACTTCTCCTGCTTTAAGGGCTGACACGCTCATTGCTTTTGCTCCTGCAAACGGCGTTGCCAGAATCCGAGCAAACCATCGGGCAATAGCACAGTAACGAGAATAAAAGCCGCTCCCAGGAAAAACAGCCAGATTTCCGGCATCCATCCGGTCAGCAGCGTCTTGGCGTAATTAACCAGCACCGCGCCAAAAATGGCGCCATACAGCGTACCACGGCCGCCGATAGCGACCCAAATGACTATTTCCAGTGAATTCAAGGGTGAAAATTCGCTGGGATTGATAATACCTACTTGCGGCACATACAGTGCTCCGGCAATGCCCGCCAGTATGGCGGCAAAAACGAAAATCCATAATTTGAACATCTCGACGCGGTAGCCCAGAAAACGCACACGCATTTCCTGATCGCGAATCGCCGTCACCACACGCCCCAGTTTGCTCAGAATCACCCAGCGGCTGACCAGAAAGGCCAGAATCAGAGTGACACCCGAAGCCATCAACAAACAGGCGCGTACCGAATCGGACTGACTGTTAAAGCCGAGAATTTCCTTGAAATCGGTCAGGCCGTTGTTGCCGCCAAAACCCATTTCATTGCGGAAAAAGGCCAGCAACAGCGCATAAGTCAGCGCCTGGGTAATAATAGACAGATAAACCCCGGCCACCCGCGAGCGGAACGCCAGCCAGCCAAATACGAAAGCCAGCAAGCCGGGAACCAGCACCATCATTAACGCGGCAAACCAGAACTGGTCAAAGCCGTACCAATACCAGGGCAGTTCCTTCCAGTCGAGGAACACCATAAAATCGGGTAACAGGGGATCGCCATAAACGCCGCGATTACCAATCTGGCGCATCAGATACATGCCCATCACATAACCACCCAGCGCAAAAAAAGCTCCATGCCCCAAAGCCAGAATGCCGCAATAGCCCCACACCAAATCCAGCGACATGCCCAGCAAGGCAAAAGTCATGTACTTGCCTAATAATGAAACCGTGTAAGCCGAAAAATACAGCGGCGAACCCGGCGCAAATATCAGGTTACAAAGCGGGACAAACAGACTGATTACAGCCAAAATAACCAGTACCCAAATCATGGCTTTATCATTTTTGAATAAGGCAGCTACCATTTCCTAGCCCTCCACAGCTCTGCCTCGTTGCGGAAATAAACCGCGCGGGCGCTTTTGAATGAATAAAATGATAAACACCAACACCAGTATTTTTGCCAATACGGCGCCGGCATAGGGTTCCAGTAATTTATTGGCTATCCCTAAGGAAAACCCTGCCACCAGCGTTCCCCACAAGTTACCGACGCCGCCGAAAACCACGACCATAAATGAATCGACAATATAAGCCTGCCCCAGATTCGGACCGACATTGGTAATCTGGCTTAATGCCACACCGGCAATGCCGGCGATTCCAGAGCCAAGTCCGAAGGTTAAGGCATCGACCCGGGCGGTCTGTATACCCATGGCTTTTGCCATAGTCCGATTCTGTGCAACGGCGCGCACTTCCAGGCCTAAACGGGTTCGTTTGAGTATTTGCAGCAACAACGCAAACACCAGCAAACAGAACACCAGTATGTAAAAGCGGTTCCAGGTCAGGCTAAGAAAATCATTGATTTGCAAGCTACCGCTCATCCATTCCGGCGTGGCGACACTGCGGTTTAACGGGGAAAAAATGGATCGCACTGTCTGCTGCAGAAACAGGCTGACGCCAAATGTCGCCAATAGCGTTTCCAATGGGCGGCCGTATAAAAACCGGATAATTCCGCGTTCAATAACAATCCCCGCCAATGCCGAAATAATGAACGCGGCAGGAATGGCAACCACCAGTGACAGGCCAAGGTGATCAGGCATAAGTTGCTGCGTGACGTAGGTCGTATAAGCGCCGAGCATCATCAATTCGCCATGCGCCATATTGATCACCCCCATAACACCAAACGTGATTGCCAGGCCAATCGCAGCCAATACCAGCACAGCGCCCAGACTCAAACCAAAAAACAGGGTTTCAATTGCGGCATACACCTGCAACTGAGTATTGATTTTTACCAGTGCAGTTTTAATCTGATTGCGCACATCGCTGTCTGCTTCCAGATAATGCCCTTCGGCATCTTTATCGACCAGTTCATTAAACCGGTTAACGACATTCTGATTGGCCTGTCCCTTTAATAATTCAATCGCAGCCAAACGCGTGGTCTTGTCTGCACTGTTTAATTGTTCCAGCCCCAAAATACGCTTGATTGCTTTTTGTACGCTCTTGTCCTGTTCAACTGACAGATGTTTCTGCAACAGCATCAAACTTTCATCGTCCACGGCTTTACCCATCGCCTTAACGGCTGCGAGCCTGACCCCGGCATCATTGTCATTCAGTTCCAAACGCCCGATTATTTTCCGCAACGATGTTCTAAGGTTGTTAGTGACGTAAATTTTTTGGGTAGCGGATCGGTCCACCGTACCCAGGCTCTCGGCATTTTTGGCATCGAAAAGCTTGTAGCCCGCATCAACCTCCTCACCGATCACGAGTTTGTCATCGGCTATAAGCTTAAATAAACGACCATCCAGCAGTGCTTGTAAAATAACAATGGCTCGCGGGTTATGAACGCCGGCCAGTTGCTCAATTGCCAAACCGCGTTCCTTCATCGACCCGGATTTGAGATTGGCTACTGCGGCAGAGAAAGCAGCTTCGGAAGCGCTGTCCTGACCGCTACTCGATGCAGGCAACATCAGGATTAATCCCATCATTGCCCAACCATACCACCCGAATGAATTCGGTTTCATGTCCTCTCCGTACTTAAATAAACCTAAAAACCAAAGTTCGTCCACGAAAAGCACGAAAGACACAAAAAAAATCAGCCTATTGTATTTACACAGCCATTCGCCCGATGGGTTACAACTTGGTATCTCTTTGAGTATTTTCGTGCTTTTTGTGCCGCCTAGAGGCGCCTACTTTTGGTTTTTGTGGACTAAATGATTTTTCTAATAATTACCTGTCAAAAATTCTGCCCGGAACATTTCTTGGTCTTGGTATTGAAATTGCCGCAACTGATTGGCGCTGTCCAGTCGGCAATAATGGCTTTGCTTTCCGGCAGGAAATCAGACCAGGCATCGCCCTCGACCAGTGTGTTGGTTTGCCAGACCGTCAATAATTGGCCGTCGTCCTGAATTTCGCCGATGAAGACCGGCTTGCTGATGTGATGGTTGGGCAGCATTTTGGCGGTGCCGCCGGTCAGATTTGGAAAGTCGACGCCAATAATTGCTTTTTGTACAGCATCAGGATCGGTAGTTCCGGCTTTTTCCACCGCTTTCACCCACATGTTGAAACCGATGTAGTGCGCTTCCATCGGATCATTGGTCACCCGTTTTGGATTTTTGATAAAGTCGTGCCACTGCTTGATAAAAGCGGCATTTTTAGTGGTATCGATACTCATGAAATAGTTCCATGCAGCCAGATGACCCACCAGCGGTTTGGTGTCCATCCCCGACAACTCTTCTTCACCCACCGAAAACGCTATCACAGGAATTTTTTCCGCGGAAATGCCCTGATTACCCAATTCCTTATAGAACGGTATGTTGGCATCACCGTTAATGGTTGAAACAACGGCCGTTTTCTTGGCCGTAGAGCCGAATTTCTTGATGTCAGCGACAATACTTTGCCAGTCGGAATGCCCGAAAGGCGTGTAGTTAATCATAATATCCTTCTTGGCTACTTTTTTGGATTTAAGATACGCTTCAAGAATCTTGTTGGTCGTGCGTGGATAAACATAGTCTGTGCCTGCCAGAACCCAGCGTTTGACTTTTAAATCATTCATTAAATAATCAACAGCCGGTATCGCCTGTTGGTTAGGCGCGGCGCCGGTATAAAACACATTTCTGGATGACTCTTCGCCTTCATACTGCACCGGATAAAACAGCAAACCGTTCAATTCCTCTATGACTGGCAGTACCGATTTACGCGACACCGAAGTCCAGCAACCAAAAATAGCGGCTACTTTATCCTTGGTTAACAGCTCACGGGCTTTTTCTGCAAACAGCGGCCAGTTGGAAGCCGGATCGACGACCACTGCTTCGAGTTTTTTGCCCAGTAAACCGCCTTTTTTGTTTTGCTCATCGATTAACATCAGCATCGTATCTTTCAGTGTGGTTTCACTGATCGCCATCGTGCCGGACAATGAGTGCAGCACACCCACTTTGATGGTGTCTTCGGCGCTTGCCATGCCTGTCACCAGGGTCAGCGTCACCAGGATGCCGGCAATACCGAGTTTTCGTGGTCTTGAAGATAATCTGTTCATAATAGTAATCCTGAATAGTTTAAGAATGGTTAAATCTGCCACTGAAAGCCAACTAAAAAGGCATTAACATTATTGCCTGTGGCTGTCGATGTGTAATCCAGACCTTTAGTCATAAGATCACCATATATATAATTTAAAGATACGATAGCGTTATGACCGTCGATGACGTAGTTCAAACCACCTTGATAGGCATTGCGGCTGGAACTGCCGTTTGGGTCGGCATTCACATAACGCAGATAAGGCTGAATTTGACCAATCCCGATTTTTTGCGGGAACAAATACATGGCGCTCACGTCATAGGCATTGCCTTCAAACATCGCGAAACCGCCTCCGGCATCACGCGAGGCTTGGCTGTAGCCACCGGTAATGCCATAGTTTTTATACTCGCCGTTAAAAGTCACTACGCCATTATTGGGCAGCACTTTTTCCATCAGCACATCGACCGAGGTGCCGCGGAAATTACCCGGATCGCCGGCGGTGCCGGCGCCGTCTTCCTGATACTGGTTGGAGACAGCGACGGTAAGAATGTCGCTTCCTTTGCCGTAGTACGTACCCGATGTGTAATAGCCGGGATTTTTCTCAACATCCCAGAAGTTGTAGGCGAAGCGCTGGGCGTACAGAATATTGTCATCGGCATTGGCGCCGCCTCTTAAGCCGCGAAAAAAGCCGAAAGCATATTGCAGGCGGCCATCAAACGCGGCGCCCCAAAAGGTGGCGCCGTCATCACGGCCAAAAGAACCGGCGGAAGTACCGTCAGATTTGATTACCAGGTTGAAATCAGCAGGATCAAACGGCGTGCCCGAACTAAAAATCTGGTAGATAGCGCTGTAAAACGGGCCGTTCATTTCCCGGCGTTCGGCCGGAACCAGCATGCGGCCTACCCAGAGGTTAACAAAGGGGTTGTACTCAATCTTGCCGATCGCATCCAATACCCGCACTTCCCCGCCATTGCTGCAGGTTTGACAATCGGTATTGAACTCCACCTTTAAATATTTATGGATTTGCCCATTGATATATATACGGGCATTATCCAGATTAAAGTCGTTGCTCCACTTATTGCCGCTGTTCCCGGCCGCGTCTTCGACGGATTGAAAACTGGTGCGTAAACCCAGGCCAAGGCTAATCCATTTGGTATCGTCAATTTTGAATGTCGCCCCGGCCTGCGCAACCGGAGCATAAGCGGCCGCCAGAGTTAACAGACTTATTGCCGGAAGCAGTCGATTTCTTCGTCTTCCAGCGCTAGCTTCACTATGATCACTCATGTCAGATCCCCAGAAATAAAAAACGTGATTTAATATTGCAGCCGGGTTGTCCGGATGCAGCCAACAATGCCGGCTGTTGTGGATTATTTTGTCTGGAGGTCATTTCCGCAATGCGTCATCTGACTCATCAGTCAAATGACGTATAGCTATCAATTGATGTTTCACTTAAATTTTTAATATAGGAGCCAAAGTTGGTAAAGCGACCTTTGTAATACCCTCACCCTAACCCTCTCCCAAAGGGAGAGGGTGACTTTGTGTCGCTTTACCAACGTCGGACTCTATAACTATTCCATAACCAGTCTGGATTGACATGAATAAGCAAATTCAAGCCGTTGTCAGGGGGCCGTGTTTCAAATTGGCTGCATTCATCTGCGCATTAACGGCTTGTGCACCCGGCCTGGAAAAAAAGCAAGCGCGGCTGGATACCGCATCAGTAAAAAAGATTGAATTTAAAATCGGCAAGATTAAACAATCATCGTTGCCATCGACGCTGCATCAACAGGGCGCCGTTGCCCGGATTACCAGAAATCTTGCTGACTGGGGTTATCCGATAGGCGTTAATGACCAGCAAACCGCAAGTCATACCTTAACCGCTGAAATCGGCTTGCCTGAACGAGGTGAAACGCCCGCCGGTTTTTCATTTTCTGCTGGAAATTCTGATCCGAGAGCAATCGAATTTCAAAAAATGAAGGTTCTGCCCATCCGCTGCGAACTGGCCTCTATAGCACAACCGGAGCAGACTGTCTATGTACACATGGAATTTGCTGCCGGTGATTCCAGCAGCGAGGATAAACTGATCGATCATATCAGCACCGTCTGTTTCAATTTGTTGAATGAGCTTGACTGGCCGGATACAATGCAAAACCAGCCTTCTTCCAGTAGTAAGCCAAACTGGGTACCCGAGGTACGTATCGAAGCCATAGCCAGTCCGGTCGAAAAAGAAAGAACGGAGGTTCCTGCAAAGACTGTTACCAGTACCAGCGAAGCTCGTAAACAAATCATCATTAATAACCAGGGCAATCCGGTCATTTTTAGTTTTGGCCACGAAAGGCGATAGAGACAGGATGCATAAGATATTTCAAAACCTCTGACATTATTGTGCAGTGTCAAGGCTATATGAACCAATATAGCTCGATAGATTCTTCGATTGGCTGATTTGTAGCGCACGAGCCCTGCCAGCGATAGTTGGCGTGATTATTGCTTTTATCATATAAGGCCCTAGTTATTATTCAAAGGTCATAGCCTTGCTTGCGTTATATGCTATTGATTGAGGAAGCCGTTATCCATCAAAGTATTTCAAAAACCCGCCGGGATTATAATGCCTGGGTCGCCAATGAAACGCTGGAGGACTATGCGCTCAGATTTGCGCCGCGCAGTTTCCGGAAATGGTCGGAATTTCAGGTCGCCAATACCGCATTCGGCTCTACGTCTTTTTTGGTGCTGGAAGCGATTGGCGGCTTTCTCTCGATCAATTTCGGTTTTACCAACGCGTTCTGGGCGATTCTGATTGCCGGCATTATTATTTTCATTACCAGTTTTCCGATCAGTTATTACGCGGCCCGCTACAATATCGATATTGATCTGTTGACGCGCAGCGCCGGCTTTGGCTATATAGGCTCAACCGTTACGTCGTTGATCTATGCGTCGTTTACTTTCACGCTATTCGCGCTCGAAGCGTCCATCATGTCGCTGGCGATCGAGCTTTATTTTCACACCCCACTTGCCCTCGCGCATGTTATCAGTGCGGTGATTGTCATTCCGCTGGTGACTTTCGGAATTACAACTATCAGTCGATTGCAACTGTGGACGCAGCCGTTGTGGCTGGTTCTGTTGATTACGCCGTATATAGCCGTTTTCATTCACGAACCGGAGTCGATGATGACGCTGCAAACCTACTTCTGGATTGCCGGCAGCGGTCAGGGCTTTAATTGGCTGCTGTTTGGCGGCGCGACCACCATTGCCTTTTCGATGGTGGCGCAAATCGGCGAGCAGGTTGACTTTCTGCGTTTTATGCCTGAGCTGACCGATAAAAACCGGCTGCGCTGGTGGCTGGCTACCATTGCCGCAGGCCCGGGATGGATTTTATTCGGCATGACCAGGCAACTGGGCGGCGCCTTGCTGGCGCATCTTGCTATTCGTCATGGCATAGCGCCGGGACACGCGCATGAACCTACGCAAATGTATCTGGTAGCTTACGGTGAATTATTCGGCAATACCGGACTGGCATTAGCGGTTACTTGCCTTTTTGTGGTGATTTCCCAGATAAAGATCAATGTCACCAATGCCTATGCGGGTTCGCTGGCCTGGTCGAACTTTTTCTCGCGCCTGACTCACAGCCATCCCGGACGGGTTATCTGGTTAGTCTTTAATGTCTCCATTGCCCTCTTGCTGATGGAATTCGGGGTATTTGGCGCCTTGGAAAAAGTACTGGGTTTATTTTCCAATATATCGATAGCCTGGATCAGCGCGGTTGCTGCGGAGTTTCTGATCAACAAACCCCTGGGATTGAGTACCAAAGCAGTTGAGTTTAAACGCGCTCACCTGCCTGACCTCAACCCGGTTGGCATTGTGTCTACGCTATGCGCCTCTATCATTTCGATTGTGGCTTATTTGGGGTTTTTCGGCGCCTATGCCCAAGCATTTTCAGCGTTCATTGCTTTGGTTCTGGCCTTTCTGCTGGTCCCGTGTATCGCCTTGCTCTACGGGAGCGGGCGCTACCTTGCGCGCGGCAGCAGCCTTAATAATCAGGACCAACTCAGCCAGTGCAGCATTTGCGAAAATCATTTCGAGCAGGAAGATATGGCTTATTGCCCGGTTTATGAAGGCCGTATTTGTTCACTTTGCTGCACACTGGACTCCAGTTGCATGGATACTTGTAAACCGGGCTTCCGTCTGGATGACTATCTGCAGGACTTTGCCAAATGCTGTTTGCCGGGTTGGCTGGATCTGGGCGTCAGGCTGCGCTTGATACGCTTTACTTTGTTGTTTTTATTTCTTACCATCCTGACGAGTGTATTCGTTGGAATTATTTACTATCAGGATTTATTGACCGCCGAACGGTACCTTCCGTCATTTAACCTGTTGCTGGAAAATTTTGTCAAGGTTTACGCTTCATTACTGGTTTTCATCGGCTTGTGTACCTGGTGGCTGATCCTGAATGACGAAAGCCGGCGTGTTGCGCATGAAGAAATTGCCAGGCAAACCCAGCGTTTGTTGACGGAAATTGCCGAACATGAACAGACCGATGCCAAGCTACAGCAAGCCATCAAAATGGCGGATCGCGCCAACAGTGCGAAAAGCCGTTTCCTGAGCAGCATGAGCCACGAAATACGCACACCGTTAAACAGTATCATCGGCTACGCCTATATTCTGCAAAAAGATCCGCAGATACCGGCGCATAGACGGCAGGCAGTGGATATTTTAAAACGCAGCAGCGAACATTTATCCGCACTCATCGAAGACATTCTGGATATTGCCCGTATCGAAGCGCGCAAATTTGAACTGCGTCAAGAACCTATTGATTTGCCGGGCTTGCTTGAGCATCTGGTCAGTATTTTCAAGCCGCAGGCTGAAGCCAAGGGTCTGTGTTTTTACTGTCAAATCGTCAATACCCTCCCCCAACGCGTGCGCGGCGATGAAAAAAGAGTCGGGCAAATACTGATTAATCTGCTCGGCAATGCGATCAAATTTACTGCGGCGGGTGAAATTATATTTCGTACTGCCTATAAATGCGGAGTAACTACTTTTCAGGTGGTCGATACCGGCCCCGGCATACATGAAGATCAACTGCAAAACATTTTCCAGCCCTTTACGCAATTACCGAATGAAAGTCTAGGTTCAGGCAGCGGGTTAGGGCTAACCATCAGCAAAATCCTGTGCGAAATAATGGGCGGTGAACTGACTGTCGCCAGTGATCAGGACAAAGGCTCCACTTTTACCGTGCGGCTGTTGCTCTCCAATCTGGGCGGTGCACAGCAATACATTCAGGAAGAGGATATTATCGGTTACCAGGGAAAATATCAGAACATTCTGATTGCCGATGATCAAGCAGAACATCGACAGTTAGTGAAGTCTATTCTGGAACCCTTGGGTTTTGGAATTTTCGAGGCCAGCTGCGGCGAAGAATGCCTGAATAAAGTTGAGGAAGACCAGCCAGACCTTATTCTGCTGGATTTATCCATGCCTGGACTTGACGGCGCCCAAACAGCACAGCAACTGCGCAAAAAAGGCTATGCAACGCCTATTGTGGTATTGAGCGCCAATGCTTATCCTTCTGACCGGCTCAATGCCATCAGTGCCGGCTGCAACGACTTTCTGGCCAAACCGATCCAGGTCAGCGAGCTGCTCTGCAAGCTAAAACTGCATTTGGCGTTGGACTGGCATTATCAGGAAGATGAAACTGAACTGCAAAACGGCAATCAACTGCCGCCACCGGCAACTATTCAGGAATTAAGCGCTTATGTCCGGATCGGCGATGTCCTGGGGCTTAACCGACACCTGCGCGAGTTAATTCAGCAGCACCCGGAATACACACATTTTAGCCAGCAGATCATGACGCTGGCTGGCGAATTTCGTCTGCCTGAAATCAAAAAACTCTTGCATAATGCCAGTAGAGCACCCGATTGTATTGATGATTAATGTATCAATATTATTTATAAATAGTATAAGCACAACACTATGACTGACGAACACGGTGCTGCACCCGTAAGGAAGCAGCCAGCAATGATGAGTCAAACTTTCCATAGCAACGGCATTGTCATGATTGTCGATGATACGCCCGGCAATCTGGCTTTGTTATCCGATACACTTTCGGAAGCCGGTTACCGCGTACTGGTTGCCACCGATGGATTATCGGCATTGGAGCAAATTGCCTACCTGAAACCTGATATTATTTTGCTGGATGTTCTGATGCCGGGCATAGACGGTTTTGAAACCTGTAACCGGCTTAAATCCATACCCGAAACGGCTGACATTCCGGTTTTATTTATGACCGCGTTAAGCGAACTGAATGATCTGTTACGCGGTTTTGGTGAAGGCGCTGTTGATTACATCGTAAAACCGATACGCCCGCAGGAAATACTGGCCAGAGTGGATGTGCAACTGACCCATGCCAGAAATCTGAAACGTGCTGAACAGGCTTTAAACAATAGTCCTTTCTCGGCCCTGGCAATCGATTCATCCTGGAACATCACCTGGTTAACACTTGGCGGCAGCCATTGGCTGGAAGAGTTTCTGCAAAAACACACGTTAACAGATAAAAATGCAGTGGGTTCCCCACTACCCAAACCGATACTCGAATGGGTAGAAAAATGCATTGGCTCTGCTAAAAAAATTGACAGCGAATCGTTTGCAAGCTATCGGGCCGGTGTCAGTTTTTCTGCAAAAATAACACCTTGCCAAAACACAGGCGAGCATCTTCTAGTGCTGGAAAAACATTCAGGGGAATGGGATCTTGATTCGGTAAGAAATTCCTTAGGGCTTACCTTCCGTGAGGCAGAAATATTGATGTGGATATCCAGAGGCAAAACCAACAAAGAAGCAGGCATGATTTTAAACAGCAGTCCGCGTACAATTAACAAACATCTTGAACATATTTTTGAAAAACTGGGTGTCGTCACTCGGGCCGCTGCTGTTTCAATGGTATTGCAGCGCACTTCAATTTGATTCAGCAATGAACCTTAAACTTTAAAGTATGTCGCAAATAAGCAAGCCTGGCTTGTTGCTAACAATTAAATCCTCAAAAAGATTAAAACTGATGGTTATTCTTGTACATACCCTTGCTTTAACCGCCGCTATGGCTAATGCTTTAGCCCTTGCTATTAAAGTCGGTCTGTCTGCGATAATTTTCTTGCATCTTTGGCTTATTACGCGCCGTTTGAATGCCGAACATTACACCATCAAACATACTGATGCATTTGACTGGGAAATATCGGAAGGGCATGGCTTTGCCTCGATTGAGATTTTGAAATCCACAGTTATTACAACATTTGTGCTATTTTTACACTTTAAACCGAGCTCTGGAACCGGATATCCGAATTCAGACGCTAAAAAAACACTTCTGGTTTTAAATGATTCGTTGGCTGAAGAGGATTATCGATACCTTATCGTCAAATTGAGAACAACCATCATAAAATGAGCGCAAGCTATGGCGTCTGCTGATAAAATGTGTTAAATAAAACAAGCAAACTGCCGGTTTGACAGATATTGATTTGTATTGACTTGTAATTGCAGCTATCTTAATCAACACACTATACAATAATAAGGAGAAATCGGATGTCGAAAGGTCAAAATTTGCAGGATAATTTTCTAAATACCCTTAGAAAGGAACATACGCCTGTATCAATTTTTCTTGTTAATGGCATAAAATTACAAGGAAAAGTCGATTCATTCGATCAGTACGTGATTATGCTGAAAAACACCATCAGTCAAATGGTCTACAAGCACGCCATTTCAACAATTGTGCCGAGTAAAGCCATAAAAATAATGCGTGAAGACGAAGCCAGCGACGAATGAATACTTTCTGGTTTCTGAATAGAATTTTTAGACGCTGCTTCATGGAGTATTTTGTTGTTTGATCGTCCCGAATCAGGTGAACGAGCTGTGCTTGTTCACCTGACTTTTCATTCCGGGCAGGAAGATCTTTTAGAATTAGAAGAACTGGCTAAATCAGCCGGAACTGATCCTGTTTATGTCCTAACCGGCACTCGCAAACGTCCCGATCCAAAATACTTTGTCGGTAAAGGCAAGCTCGATGAGCTTAAAACCGCAGTAGAAACCTATGCTGCCGACGTTGTTTTATTTAATCACCCGCTTGCGCCCAGTCAGGAAAGAAACCTTGAAGGCGCTTTGGGCGTCCGGGTAGTAGATAGAAACGGCCTGATTCTTGATATATTTGCCCAACGCGCACAATCCTTCGAGGGCAAGCTACAGGTTGAGCTGGCGCAATTAAAGCACTTGTCAACCCGGCTGGTTAGAGGCTGGACGCATTTGGAGCGCCAAAAAGGCGGTATTGGTCTGCGCGGACCCGGTGAAACCCAGTTGGAAACGGATAGACGGCTATTGGGTTTGCGTATCAAGCAGATTCAGCAGCGTTTGAACAAGGTCGACAAGCAACGGCATCAGGGTCGTAGTAAAAGAAAAAAAGCCGAAGTTCCTTCTGTTTCTTTAGTGGGTTACACCAATGCCGGCAAGTCCACTTTATTTAACTCGCTTACAGGTGCTGATATTTATACGGCAGACCAACTGTTTGCTACCCTGGATCCTACCCTACGCAGTTGTTCCTTGCCTGATGCCGGTGACATAGTTTTGGCCGATACAGTGGGTTTTATTCGTCATTTACCGCATGAATTGGTGGCGGCATTCAAATCGACGTTACAGGAAGCCACTGAAGCCGATTTGCTCCTGCACGTCATTGATGCTAATAGCGACGACAGGGACGAGATTATTGTTCAGGTTAATCAGGTTCTGGAAGATATTGAGGCTGATAAAATCAGACAAATTGAAGTATTCAATAAAATTGATTTATTGGATAACATTCAGCCGCATATCGACCGGGATGATGCCGGCAATGCCCTTCGGGTCTGGTTGTCGGCCGAAACCGGTGCAGGAATTGATCTCCTTTATCAGGTATTGGCCGAACTGTTTTCGATTACAAAAGTTAAAAGGCGCTGTTATTTACAACCCGATCAGGGCAATATCAGGGCAAAGTTATTTACTTGCGCAAAAATAATTGACGAGCATATTGATGACTTGGGTGCTAATGAATTAGTCATTGAAATCGATGTAAGGCATTTGGGCTTGTTAAAAGAAGTGAAAACTGAAGAAGTTTGAGGCGAAAGATACAAGGCTAAAGCAGCCGGGTTTTTGCCCTTCGCCTTTAACCTTTAACCTTACACCTTTCGCCTTTTTAGATATTTACGATAGAATACAAACAAACATCCTGCGGGATAAATTAATCAAATAATCCAATATGGAGCAAATGTATGTCGTGGAATGAGCCTGGCGGCGATAAAAAAGATCCCTGGAGTGGTCGAGGTGACCAGAAAGGACCTCCTGATTTAGATGAAGCAATACGTTCATTGCAAGAAAAATTAGGCAAATTTTTTGGCGGTGGCAACGGTGATAATAAAGGTTCGCCAAGCAATTTTTTTTCCGGCAAAAGCCTGGTCTTTCTTGCGGGCGGATTAGTCCTTTTGTGGGCTTTAAGCGGTTTTTATATCGTTGATGAAGGCAATCACGGCGTTGAAACGCGGTTTGGCAAATATATTGGCACCACGCAGTCTGGTTTAAACTGGCACTTTCCTGCACCTATTGAACGGGTTGATATTGTCAATGTAAAGCAGCAACGTTTTATCGAGGTGGGTTATCGCAGTGGTGGCAGTGAGACACTCACTGGCTCGGTACCGAAAGAAGCCTTGATGCTGACTAAAGATGAAAATATTGTCGATATCCGTTTAGCCGTTCAGTACCAGGTTAAAGATGCCAAGGATTTTATTTTTAATATTGTTAATCCTGCATCTTCCTTAAAACAGGTCATCGAAAGCGCGCAACGCGGCGTGGTTGGCAGCAGCACAATGGACTTTGTTTTAACCGAAGGCCGTAGTGAAGTTGTAGCCCAGATTATGAAGGAAATACAGGAAATTATGGACATCTATGAATCAGGCATCCAGATTACCAGCGTCAATCTGCAGGATGCCCAACCGCCTGAACAGGTACAAAATGCCTTTGAAGATGCCATCAAAGCCCGCGAGGATGAGCAACGCCTGATTAATGAGGCGGAAGCCTACTCCAACGAAATTGTGCCGAAAGCCCGCGGTGATGCCGCCAGAAAGATGCAGGAAGCTGAAGGCTATAAAGAGCAGGTGATTGCGCTGGCGCAAGGTGAAACCAGCCGTTTTAGCCAATTACTTGGCGAATATGATAAAGCGCCCGATGTAACCCGAAAACGTATGTACATCGAAGCCATGGAATCCGTATTGGCGGAAACCAGTACAGTGATGATTGATGTTAAATCGGGTAGTAATTTACTTTATTTACCTTTAGACAAAATGATACCGCATCAATCCTCGCCACCGCCGATGAAGGAACCGCAAAGCACAGCAGATCAGCCTCATTCCCAATCGGTGAGGGTGCAAGAGCAGGCTGTTGAACGAACTTCAACGCGTGGCCGTGACGCAAGGGGACGCTAATGACACAGAATAAAATATTAATTGGCCTGGCTGCATTGTTGCTTTTGGGCATGATGAGCGTGTTTACGGTTACTCAAACAGAAAAGGCGCTTAAATTCCGTTTGGGTGAAATCGTAAAGAGCGATTATACCCCGGGACTGCATTTTAAATGGCCGTTTATCAATAATGTAAAGAAATTTGATGCGCGGATTCAAACGATGGATTCGAAGCCTGAGCGTTTTTTAACGGCTGAAAAGAAAAACGTCATTGTTGATTCTTTCGTTAAATGGCGTATTGGTAATGTAGCCACTTTTTATACGGTTGTTGCCGGCGATATAGATCAGGCTAATTTACGTCTGGATCAAATTATTAAAGATGCTTTTCGTGGTGAATTTGGCAAGCGAAATATCAAGCAGCTGGTTTCAACTGACCGCCAGGCTATTCGTGAAATTCTGATCAATAAATCCAAATTTATTGCGGCTAATTTAGGTATGGAGATTATTGATGTGCAAGTGATGCGCATCGATTTGCCTCCAGAAGTCAGCAATTCAGTATACCGCAGAATGGAAGCTGAACGTGAGCGGGTTGCTCGTGAATTCCGCTCCGAGGGTGCAGAAGCGGCGGAAAGAATACGTGCCGATGCCGACAGACAGCGTGTGGTTATGCTGGCTAATGCCTTCAGGGACGCGGAAAAACTGCGCGGCGAAGGCGATGCCATATCGGCAGATATATATGCCAAGGCTTATGGCGCGGACACTGAATTTTTTACTTTTTACCGCAGCCTGAATGCATACAAAACAACTTTCTCAAATTCAAGCATGATAGTGCTCGATCCTGATTCTGATTTCTTTCAGTATTTTAAAAAACAAAAGTAGATTGCTGTAGGTGCGAATTTATTCGCACCATAAAATTTAAGTGCGCGGCTTGGCTTAATCCACATAGTTCGACAAATTGTTTCGGTATTTAAAATTAGTCAAAAACGCTCCGTCCATGCGGGGCGTTTTGTTTGAGTGGACAACAAAAACATGCAACAAAAAGATTCCTGGCTTTTGCCCGATGGTATCGAAGAAATTTTACCCGAAGATGCCAGACATCTTGAAAACTTGCGCTGTAAGCTCCTGAACCTGTTTGCTTGCTGGGGATATAACCTGGTAATTCCTCCATTTATCGATTTTCTGGATTCCTTGTTGACAGGTTCAGGACATGATCTGGACTTGCAAACCTTTAAGCTGACTGATCAGATCAGCGGCAAAATGCTCGGAGTAAGAGCAGATATGACGCCACAGGTTGCCAGAATGGATGCCCACAATCTTAAGCATGACTGGCCGACGCGTCTGTGCTATGCAGGCACAATACTGCATACACGCGGCGACCCGCTGGAAAAGACCCGCAGCCCCATGCAAATAGGCGCAGAGTTATACGGGCATGCGGGCAAGGAAAGTGATGTGGAAATCATCCGCTTGATGCTGGAAATGCTTGCCATAACAGGGCTGTTAAATGTTCACCTCGATTTGGGACATGTCGGAATATACCGCGCCCTGTCAAAACAGGCCGGATTGACCGGCATACAGGAAAGTGAATTGTTTGATGTATTGCAGCGCAAGGCCAGACCCGAACTTGCGGAATTGATGGACAGTTATACTATCGATAATGAGCTTAAAGCCATGTTCCAGAAATTACCCGAACTGAACGGTGGCCTGGAAACGATCAATAAAGCCCGAGCAGTTTTTTTGAAAGCTGATAAAGACGTTAACCAGGCATTAGCAGATCTGGAAACGATTGCGGAAAAACTGGCTGCCCGCTTTCCGTCGCTGCCGATCAGTTTCGATCTGGCTGAATTGCGCGGCTATCATTATCACACAGGCATTGTATTTGCAGCTTTCGTGCCGTCAGTCGGCAGGGAAATTGCCCGCGGCGGCCGTTATGATAATATCGGTGCAGTCTTTGGCCGTGCCCGTCCTGCCACCGGTTTTAGCGCTGATTTGAAATTATTGTCAGCGCTCAGCAAACAATCCTTTCAGATAGAACAACGGGAGCTTATTTTCGCTCCGTATCTGGACGATGCCGCGTTAAACGAAATAATCAGAGACTTGCGCGCTCAGCAGCAGGCTGTTGTTCAGCAGCTGCCAGGTCAAACGGGAAGTGCAAAGGAATTGGGCTGTACTTCGATATTGGAAAAAGAAAATCAAAACTGGGTCGTTAAACCCTTAGCTTCGGCAACTGCTCCATGCGTTGCTCTACCTCCTGCATCCTTGCAGTCGTAAATCTGGAATAAATATGGGAAAAAATGTAGTAATCATCGGAACTCAATGGGGTGACGAAGGAAAAGGCAAGCTGGTCGATTTATTGACCGAACAAGCGCAGGCGGTAGTGCGTTTTCAAGGCGGGCATAATGCCGGGCATACACTGGTTATTGGCGGTGAGAAAACGGTTTTGCACCTTATTCCTTCAGGCATACTCAGAGATAATGTTCAGTGCATGATTGGTAATGGTGTCGTTTTATCACCCGATGCCTTAATGGAAGAAATTGAATTTCTGGAAAAAGCAGGACTTTCAGTCAGAAACCGTTTATTGATAAGTGAGGCCTGCACCTTGATTCTGCCCGTGCATATTGCCATTGATCAGGCGCGAGAAAAAGCCCGCGGCGGTAAAGCCATTGGCACGACTGGACGCGGTATTGGTCCGGCCTATGAAGACAAGGCAGGACGCAGAGGCCTGCGCGCCGGCGACTTGCTGGATACAGAAAGCTTTGCCGAAAAACTCAGGGAATTAGTTGATTATCATAATTTTATGCTAACCCGGTATTTTCATACCGAGGCCGTCGATTATCAGCAAACGCTGGTTGAAACGCTCAGACTGGGTGAACAGATCAAGCCCATGCTTACCGATGTCAGCGAAGCATTGTACAAATTTCAGTCGGAAGGGAAAAACCTGTTATTTGAAGGCGCTCAAGGGGCTTTATTGGACATCGATCACGGTACATTTCCTTATGTTACCTCTTCCAGTACCACCGCGGGTGGTGCAGCGACAGGGAGCGGTATAGGGCCGCTTGATCTCGATTATGTACTGGGAATTACCAAAGCTTACTCAACACGCGTAGGCAATGGCCCTTTTCCCAGCGAATTGCATGATGAAGATGGCGAGCACTTGAGTACAAAAGGTTATGAATTTGGCGCCACCACCGGACGCAAACGTCGGACCGGCTGGTTTGACGCTGTAGCCATGCGCAAATCAGCAAAACTGAACAGTTTAAGCGGTATTTGCTTAACCAAGCTGGATGTGCTGGATGGCCTGAAAAAAATCGGTATTTGTACCGCCTACAAACTAAACGGCGAAGTGACCGAAACCGCTCCTTTAGGCGCAGATCAATATGAACAGTGCCATGCAATTATTGAAGAAATGCCCGGCTGGACAGGAACGACTGCGGGCATAACGGATTTTAATGCCCTGCCTGCCAATGCCAAAGCCTATATCAAGCGGCTTGAAGAGCTGGCAGGCGTCAAGGTGACTATCATCTCAACCGGCGCCGAGAGAGACGAAACCATTATTCTGGAACATCCATTTGCCTGATTCCGGAAAAAACAGTTACAAACAGCGGGTTTACGGAGAGCCAAAGGCTGCCACCGGGATAAACTTCGCGGGTTAATGCACAGGTCTGGCCTGCACGCAGGGAAGCGGGTAGCCATTGGTAATGACGCGAAAAATGTCAGTCTGACTAATGTCAGTCATTTGGAAAACCGATGATTCCCTTTTGATGGATGAAAGCGGCGGCTACTATGCGGGCCTGGAAGCTATTAGGTGATTTCCAGAAAATAATTTACCCATCAGGTGGGCCGAATCAGGATGTCCCATTTTGGCAGGATTGGGTTTCGTTCCAGTCTGGCTTCAATCGCCAACATCGCCTTCTTAGACAGTGAAATTCCTTTCTGGTAG
>JAGXGJ010000149.1 GCA_024636875.1 Methylococcaceae bacterium
AATATCTGAAGGGGGTAGTCTTAAAACCGCCAGATTTATTAAATTACGTGAGCTAAACGCTCAACATAACTCAATTTTCCTTGTCAAGTTTATGCTGGTTTTTATTGGCAGGGATGTGTTCAACTGCGGTTTTTAGGTTCAATCAGCGATGATCTCCAGAAATATCAGGTTTTCCCTGTAAATAAGAAGCACCCGGATCAATAATATAGCGGCCATTTATTGTAGTGCGGCCTATCAGCATACGAAACAGCATGCCATCCCGATTAGTCAGCGTCATTTCTGCGGTAAGAAGTGATGGCCCTAATATTAACCGGGTTTCTATAACATAGCGTCGTTGTTTGTGTCCGCCGGAATCGGTTACCAAACGCCGGTCTTTAATCGGAGCGTGGCATTCAATCGATACACCGGTGTGTCTTTGTATGGGATGAATAGCAAACATAATCCAGCGCTGCCCGCCTTTTCGATAAGGATCAATAGCAAACGCGTGTAAAGCCGATGAACGCGCTCCGGTATCAACCTTGGCCTTGATCTGGGCAATGTTAAATTCCGGCAACCCCACCCATTCGCGCCAGCCTAGCGTCAGTTTGTGTGTCATCTGTACAAAGCCTTGACTCGATAAATGAAACGCCTTATGAAATTTTACTATTGGCCCGATCTGAAACTTCATTTGCAAACCTGGTATCAGGCGGCTGTCCGCGACGAATGTGATGATTCCCGCGCTTTTTGTTGTTGCGGTTTTTTACCCGTCTTATATCCAGTTTGTGCTGATTAATTTCCACCGATTTTAAATGCTGAAATATATCAGGGGGCATTTCATCGGGCAACTCAATGAGCGTGTATAAGCCTTGAATATTGACATTACTGATATTATTTTTATCAACGCCCGATTCTTCAATCAACACTTTTTTAAGCACTTCCAGTGTGACCTGGTGTTTGCTGCCTACATCCAGGCGATAACGAACCATTTTAATGCACGGTTGACTGCTTTTTAATGACGGCTTATGCTCTGTTTTTTGATCTGCGAGCAACGCCGGGGGGTTAATAGTCTGAATCAAGTGCACCAGGGCGGCAGCGCAAGTCAGGCTATCTATCTCAAGTTCATCGGCTATAGCGCTGATTAAGATACGTTGGGTATCCAGATTCTCGCTGTTCAGGATCTGTCGTAAACGATTTTTCAATGCCCCTTCCTTGCTTATGTAAACGGTCATAAATTATTCAACATATACTTCATGAGGAACACAAGGGTTTATATATCTGTTCTTCAGGCAGATGTAGAAATTAAAGGTGAATCTCCACATAGGCTTCATCGCGCAACCGGCGCATCCAAAGCTCCGTTTCTTCTTCAATTTTACGTTTACGGATGGCATCCCTGACCAGGTTCTTTTTTTGTTCTTCGCTATTGTCTTTATTTTTCCTATCGAGAACCTGAATCAAATGCCAACCAAACTGGGTTTGTACAGGTTCACTGATTTCATTGATGTTCAATTTCCCCATAGCTTCTTCAAATGGCTTGACCAGGTCTCCAGGGCCTACCCAACCCAGTGAGCCGCCCTTTAATGCCGAACCTTTATCATCCGAATGCGCACGTGCCAGGTCTTCAAAATCATCACCGTCTGCAATACGCGCTTTTAATGCCAGTAAGCGCTTTTGCGCTTCTTCATCATTTATCAACTCATTGGTTTTTATTAAAATGTGCCGGACATTGGTGTTGGTGATTATATGGTTGTCAAGTCCCTTGACTTCCAGCATTTTAATAATATGAAAGCCGCTTGGGCTGCGGATAGGATCTGCCACCTCGCCTGGACTCATTGCACCGACCCTGTCAGCAAACAGCGTCGGCACGTCACTCGGTTTTCGCCAACCCAGATCTCCGCCTTTCAAAGCATTGTCGTCATCAGAATCGCTCATCGCTATTTGGGTAAAATCCTGCCCGGAACGCAGTTTCTTAACCAGTTCATCGGCTTTGCTCCGGGCTTTTTGTATCTCTGTTGCTGATGCAGCCTCCTTGACGGCAATCAGTATGTGACCCAAATGATACTGAACCGCCTCTTCGCCAATTTTTTCCTGAGTTTCCATGTAGTGTTCAACTTCCCTGTCAGTCACTTTGATACGCCCGCCTATTTCTCTGCTGCGTAATTGATTGATAATGATTTCATTACGCATATTATCCAGGAAGCTTTTATAGGACATTCCCTGGCGTTCCAATTCTGCCCTGAATTGCTCGAGAGTCATATTATTTCTTTGTGCAATGTCAGCAGCCGAACTGTTAAGCATTTCCTCAGTGACAGTTATCCCCGCTTTCGCCGCTAACTGCCGTTGCAGCATATCGATTATCATTTTTTCCAGCACCTGCTTACGCAAAACGGATTCCGGCGGCATTTGGGTCCGGCTGGCTTGTATTCTTTGTGCAATTGCCGATACTTCCCTGTCCAGTTCCTTTTCAAGAATAACGTCATCTTCAACGACAGCGACAATTTTATCAAGCACTTCAGCATGCACCCGATAGCTATTGAACAATAAGGTACAAAACAATACCGTGTAAAGCGCAGCTTTTAAAGAGTTCCATGCAATCATTTTTGTTTCCGATAACCATAAATAGTCTGTTCAAAGAAATTGTCCAGATTTTCTCCAATGCCAGTCAAGCCTTTTAGCTCTATCTGGAAAAATATGCCGTTCTGGGCAGTACCCGTGGGCTGCAGATTGGCGTTGCCAATGATCTGATTAGGATTGTTGTTTAGATTGTTAATGTAACGCCGCCCAACGACGCGAAAACGCCAGCAACAATTTTCTTTTTCCAGACCAAAAAAGCCATCTTGTGTTGTACCATTCAACCACGAATACTGCCAGCGCCCCATTGCATACCAGTTGTCATAGATCGGCCACCGGAATGATATATCGCTATTAGTAATATCGTTGGTTCCATTAGATATAAGCGGATTATTTCTGTAGATATACCCTATATTGAAAATCTTATTATCCTGAGTGCTAAAATGCAGTGCCGCTTTGCCTCTTTCAATAGCATTTTTCTGAGGATTCCATTGCAATCCTGCCGTAGCCGACAATTGATGCGTCAACTCGCTGCCAAGATCGGCAACTACGTTCGAAAAGCTGCCGGTTTGTATTGGAATGCCCGGAACAGTGACCCGTCTGTCTCGAAAATAAAAAATCTCTCCCACGTTCAATTTTAGCCTTTCCAGACCGTCTTTATCGTCAATCAGCCGCGTGGTCAAGGCAACCGTTACCTGGTTGGCATCCTGTATCCTGTCGGTGCCACTAAAGCTGTTTTCCCTGAACATAGTGCCGTATTGAAAGTCATACTGGGCGCTATCAAATAGAGGTATATCATCCTGATTTGCAAAAGGAATATATAAATAAAACAGCCGGGGTTCCAGCGTATGCAAGTAGGGCGTACTGGCAATATCCAGCCCACGCTCAAAGAACAGGCCGCTATCTGCTGACACGATAGGGAGTGTTCGGGAAACAGAGTTTGGCGTCTGAGTCCCTGGCAGTTGATTACTCAGTAAATACTGGGTGTGCTGCAGTGACACTTTAGGCGTAAAAAAAGCGCTGGGCGTTTGCAAGGGTACACTGACCGAGGGTTTGGTATTGATACGCTGACCATTAATCAGATCACTGTGTTGAAAATAGATGTATTCATTTTCCATGCTCGTATAGAGCGGCATGAACTGGAAAGAGTGATTCAGATTAAGGTTAACTTGCGGCAATTTTCGATAAGGGAGGACAGCATCGGGAAGATTGGTTGTACTGATTGACTGGTAATTCTCAGCTCGAGTGGTAAAGGAAACCCCTTGATTTACGTAATTTACATCGGCAGAACTTCTAAGGAAATTATAATTGGCGAAACTCAGCGCATTGCCAAGCTCGGCGAAATAGGTTTTGTCAGAAACATAATTCAAATCAAGGTTCGAACTTATATGCGGCGTAAATTGGGAAATGCTCTTTATCGAGCCCAGATATCGTGGCTTTTTGAGCAGCTTATCATCAGGCATGAACTCCATGGCAATATTACCCCTTGATTGCTCGGCCAGATAGCGGAAATTTCCTGCCAGTAAAGGACCTCTTTTGGTCAAATAACGGGGGAATAATGTCGCATCATAGTTGGGGGCAATATTCCAGTAATAAGGTGCCGATAGATTAAATCCACTGGTCTTCGTGTTCCCGAATGATGGCGCAAGAAACCCTGAAAGCCGTCTGTTATCAATAGGAAAGGACAGATAAGGCGAATAAAACACCGGCACGCTTTTAAATTCAATCCAGGCATTTTTTGCGGCGCCTTTACCGGTAAATTTATTCAATTTCAATTCAGAAGCATGAACTACCCAGTCCTGATTGCCGGGACGACAACTGGTAAAGGCGACTTTATTATAACGCGAGAAAGTTTTGCTATCGCGATAAACCACATTCGACTGGCCTCTTAACGGTGCAGATGGTGCAATAAACTGTACATTCCTCAGTCTAGCCTGGTCAGTGGCCAATTCAAGCATAGCTGTGTCACTGTGTAATGCCAGTTCATCTTCGCTGTAATAGACATCACCGTGCAAATCAAGTACCTCTGAAACACTGTCATAATTAGCCGTTTTTGATGACGCATGCTGATCAGCACGCGCCATTTCGACATTACCCAGATAACTGCCAATTTCATTGTCAAATATTTCCGAATAATTCGATTTGACATCCAGAGGAGACGTTTCTCTAAAGTCTGCTCCCGGGATAAAATCACGTTTTGTACCGATTCCAGTAAATGAACAGTTTTCCCAGGGATCATATTTCAGCTGCGATTTTAAGGTGCCAAAGGTTCGCTCCTGTTGATGATCAAACGCCGGATCCAGTATACCTGCCTGGTGTTCATCCACTGCAACAGCTTGAGCACGGCCTTCAGGATCAGCGCCAACCAGTTGACAATTCCATTTTTCATCTTCATTATTGGCATCACAGCGCCAGCCTGGAAGCCTGGACTGCTCGACCGAAGGTTTATTTTCATCGACAGCAGATTTTTGGGCAGCGGCCAATGTTCCGGGCTGAGTAGCTTTAACTGATTCAGCTGCAACCTGCTGCTTGTCTTCAACCACCACCGGGGCGGCGGGCTGAGAGCTTTCAAGAGGTTCGGCCTTAATAACCGCCTGCTTGTTTATCGGAACTTCCTCCGGCACGACTGACTGGATGCTTTCAGCCGGTTCTGGTTTAACCGCTTCAGTCACTTGAACAGGCTCTGCAATAACCGGAGCCCTGCTTTCGACAGGTTCAGATACAGACGGCTGCACGGTCTTAACCGATTCGGTGCTGGTTGGAAACGGTATTTCAGCGGTTTTTACCGCTGGTTTTTTTTCGCCAACACATACCCATTCCTTACTGTCCTTGTTCTGCTCACACGACCATATCGCGTCATTAGCAAGACTGACAGATACAGTTAACGGTGATAGAAAAACCAGAAGTAAACGGCGGAGCATAGATAAGATATGTTTAGTAGCGTAATGGAGCATAAATCGAATAAAATGACGGATAGACATTTTACCTCAATTTTACTGACAGCAAGCTAACTAATCTAACTTAATCATGATGTCTGCAGACTTAAGAACAATAGCCATGCTCGATTGGCTTGAGAATGATCTATTGCTTTCCATAGACTCTTGCGAACCTGCCTCCAGCGATGCCAGTTTCCGGCGTTACTTTAGAATCAGGTCTTCAGAGGCGCAATTTATAGTTATGGACGCGCCGCCGGACAAAGAAAACCTCGAACCGTTTCTAAGAATTGCCGAATTACTCAAGCGCTCTCATGTCAATGTCCCCACAATTTTTCAACAAAACCGGGCTGACGGATTCTTGCTGCTTGAAGATTTCGGCGCCCTGTGTTTTTTGGATCAGCTTGATGCCAATAACGCTGAAGCATTATATCAAAGCGCTTTCGACAGTTTATTTAAACTGCAAATACACACGGATATACAAAAATGCGGCTTACCCAGCTATAATGAAGCGCTTTTGCTGCGAGAACTGGCTATCTTTGACGAGTGGTTTTTAAATCACACACTGGACATTCAAATTCCCGCATCAATTTGGGAAACGCTACGCACCCTTCTTGTCAATTCAGCGCTGGAGCAACCCGTTTGTTGTGTACACCGGGATTACCATTCGCGCAATCTTATGGTTTTGAACAGCAATTCCCCGGGTATTATCGATTTTCAGGACGCTGTCATCGGTCCGATTACTTATGATCTGGTGTCATTATTGCGGGATTGTTATATCGCCTGGCCTGCTCAACAGGTTGAACAATGGATGATCCGGTATTATCAGCGTCTATTGCGGGCAAATCTGATTAATTGCAGCCTGATACAGTTTCAACGCTGGTTTGATCTGATGGGTATGCAGCGCCATCTGAAAGCCATTGGCATTTTTTCCAGGCTGCACTTAAGAGACGGCAAATCCAGCTATCTTAACGACATACCCCGCACCCTGAATTATGTTGCAACAGTTAGCGCCGCTTATCCGGAATTTGCCGATTTTACTAACTTCCTGCAGAACCATATCATACCTGCACACGGTATTTTACCACCGCTTCCCAGCAATGAGGGCGAAAGCCGGAAATTTATAACAGCATGAAAGCAATGATTTTAGCCGCAGGGCGAGGCGAAAGAATGCGTCCCTTAACGGATCATATCCCCAAACCGCTGCTGCCTTATGCCGGCAAGACTATTATTGAACATACCATTAATCAACTGGTCTGTGCAGGTTTTCATGACATAATCATTAATCACGCCTATCTCGGCAGGCAGATAGAAGATAAACTGGGTACCGGTCATCAGCATGGCGCAAGTATTCAGTATTCACCCGAAGGCGAACAGGCATTGGAAACCGCCGGCGGCATTATTAACGCCTTGCCTTTATTGGGAGACGATGTGTTTCTGGTAGTCAATGGCGATATTGCCACAAACTTCCCATTTGCCAAGCTGAAAAACCTGACAATTGATTTAGCCCATTTAGTACTGGTCGACAATCCCGAACATCATCCACAGGGAGATTTTGGCCTTGACAACACTGGCAATGTCATTGAAAACTGTAAGGTGAAATTCACCTTCAGCGGTATCGGAATGTACCGGCCCGAATTATTTGTTAACATCCCCCCCGGGGTCTGTAAGCTGGGTCCTTTGTTACATCAGGCAATAGCAAACCAGCGCGTATCAGGACAAAAATATAACGGATTCTGGATGGATATAGGCACGCCGCAACGTTTGCAAGAACTGGATTTATATTACACACAATGAGGAAAAGATCATGAATGACCATATTTACAAAAAAATAGAACTGACTGGCTCATCATCTGCCGGTTTACAACAAGCCATCGAAAACGCCATCAGCAAAGCATCACAAACCATCCACGACATGCGCTGGTTTGAAGTTGTCGAAACCCGTGGACAAATAGCCGATGGCAAGATCGCACATTGGCAAGTCACTATCAAAGTCGGCTTTTCCCTGACCGAATAAAACATCCGGAGATGCGATTTATCGCATCTCCGGATGCCGCCGTCTTTCTCCTTGAAAAAGCGCATTGGTTCCGGCCCTGAGCACTATTGGTGAACAACAAAACCGTCTGCTAATAGTATTGATGCAACCGTGAAGGGGTATAGGCTGCATACTTCCTTCCCAAATGGCAATGAAACTTTTAACCATTCAGCCACAGATGGACACAAATGCCCACTGATAAACTAAATAAATTGTGCAGGGATAAATTCCCAGTAAATTAAGCTCAAATCGGACGGATTTATTTAAACCCGTACGCAGCGTTTCCGCCAGGATTTATACCCCACTCTTTTCTGTTGCAACTCTGATCAATTCATCCACTTCATGCGTTGTAGTAGCAAAATCTTCAGCGGTAGCGGAGTATTCGGCAACGCCTGTAGACACTACGACAATCAGACCGGGCGCTTTAACGCGTTCTGAAATTTCCTTTTTAACCTGCGCTGCGATTTGCTCGGCTTTTTTTAATGGCGAGCCCGGCATGGCAATAAGAAAATCCTGTTCATCCATTCTTGCGGCAATATCAACGCCCGCCCTGATGTCTTCTTTAAAACAATTGGCGACGCTGCATAATATGGCATCCATTTCAAAAGCGGGTACATTATTTTTGGTTTTAAAATCCTTTAAACTGATATATAAAATGGAAAAGGGGAAACCGTTGCGTTTGGAGTTCTCAACTTTTTCTTTTAACCGGCCCAGCATCGTGTCTCTGGTTATTAACCGGGTTAACGGGTCCAGGAAGATATGTTCTTTATCCCACGTTTCCTGAGCCTCCAGCCGAAGCACGTTGATAATGCCTAATGAGCAGGCCAGTAATAGTCCAAGTATCCAGGTGAAGTACCACATAGCAATCTCCTAATATGCCGAATGATCGTTCTGATGAATGTGTTCCAGCGTTATTTTGCCGCGCATCACGCGGAACGCCCAGGTGGTGTAAGCGACAACGATGGGCAAAAAAATCACCGTCACCCAGAACATGATGTTTAAGGTGCCAAGACTGGAACTGGCATCCCACACGGTCAAGGAACTGCTTAATGCCGAGCTTGACGGTATCAGAAAAGGAAACATCGACACGCCCGCCGTTAAAATAACTGAAGTCAATGTTAATGTACTGGCTATAAATGCCAGACCTGTGCGGTCAATTTTTGATAGGACGATGGTCATAGCTCCGGCAATAAAAGCCAGGGCGGGAACCGCCCACAACACAGGATAATGCGCGTAGTTATCCAGCCATAATCCTGCTTCTTTAGAAACTGTTTTTGCCAGCGGGTTGGAAGGCGCGTCAGGAAAAATTTCGGTCGTGATATGGTAGCCGTCAATATTGGCAACCCAGATGCCCGCCAGAGCAAAAATGGCCAGCGTTATGATTGCAAAAACAATGACCACTGTTTTACAGCGCCGATTAATGTCGCCCTCGGTCTTGAGCTGCAAAAATACCGCACCGTGCATGATCAGCATCGATAAGCTGAGCAGTCCCGCCGTCAACGCAAACGGGTTTAATAATGCCCAGAACGAGCCGGTATAAAAAATACGCATATCATTATCGAAGTGGAACGGTACGCCTTGCAACAAGTTGCCGAACGCCACGCCGAAAATCAGCGCCGGTACGAATCCGCCGACAAACAACGCAATATCCCAGTTGCTGCGCCAAGTTTGGCTGGGCAGTTTGCTGCGATAATCAAAGCCGATCGGCCTTAAGAATAGCGCAAACAATGTTAACAATAAGGCAAAATAAAATCCTGAAAATGCCACCGAATAGGCGATAGGCCAAGCGGCGAACAAAGCGCCGCCTGCGGTGATAAACCAAACCTGATTGCCTTCCCAGGTAGCGCCTATGGAATTAATAATGACGCGGCGTTCGCCATCGTTTTTGCCTAAAAAGGGTAACAAGACTGCCACCCCCAGGTCAAAGCCGTCGGTAATAGCAAAGCCGATCAATAAAGCGCCTAATAAAGCCCACCAGATCAGGCGCATGGTTTCATAATCAAAAATCATAATGGTGCTCCTGTGGCGATTTCAAAATGGTAACGGCCTTTATGCAGGCTGCTGGGACCTGACTTGATAAACTTGAGCATCAGGAACATTTCGATGATCAAAAAAACCGTATATAAACCGATATAGCCTACCAGACTCAGGTATATATCCAGTTCGGTCAAGGATGATGCGCTCAAAAATGTCGGCAAAATCTCCGCAATAGTCCACGGTTGACGGCCGAACTCGGCCACAAACCAGCCCAATTCGGAGGCAATCCAGGGCAAAGGCATCATATAAAAACTTGCACGTAACAGCCAGTCCTGCCTGCATTTGCTGATTGAGCTGGCGATAACCGCAAAAATAAAAATTCCGAGCATGATGAAACCGCAGGCCACCATGATCCGGAAAGTCCAGAATAACGGCACGACTCTGGGGATTGAATAGTGCACTGCCTGCTCTATTTGTTGATCGGTCGCATCGACCACGTTTTCCGTATAGCGTTTGAGCAAAAGACCATAGCCGAGGTCCTGCTTGTAGCGGTCAAACTCGGCACGAATAGTGGCATCCCTGCTGCCCGCTCTTAATTTTTGCAGCAGTGAATAGGCCTTAATGCCGTTACGAATGCGCAAGCGGTTTTTTTCCAGAATCTCCGATAAACCGGTAATCGGCTCATCGAAAGAACGCGTTCCGATCAAACCCAATACCCAGGGAATCTTTACTGCATAATGCGTTTCCATGGTTTCCTGATCGGGAATACCAATGACAGTAAATGCGGCGGGTGGCTCTACGGTGTGCCATTCGGCCTCAATAGCGGCCAGTTTGGCTTTTTGTACTTCGCCATCGGTATAGCCGCTTTCATCGCCCAACACAATCACCGACAGGATGGCGGCCAGTCCAAACCCTGCGGCGATGGTATAAGAACGCTGCGCAAAGGCCGCATCCCGGCCTTTCAGCATGTAATATGCGCTGATGCCAAGCACGAAAACAGAGGCCGTGGTGTAACCTGCGGCAACGGTATGGACAAATTTAACCTGGGCCGCCGGATTAAATAACAGATCAGCGAAGCTGGAGATTTCCATGCGCATGGTTTCATAATTAAACTCCGCGCCAACCGGATTTTGCATCCAGCCGTTAGCGACCAGAATCCATAATGCGGACAGGTTGGTTCCCAAGGCAACCAGCCAGGTCACCAGCAAATGTTGTCCTTTGCCTAGTTTATCCCAGCCGAAGAAAAACAGACCGACAAATGTGGATTCCAGAAAAAACGCCATCAAGCCTTCGATGGCTAGCGGCGCACCGAAAATATCACCGACATAATGCGAGAAATAGGACCAGTTCATGCCGAATTGAAATTCCATCGTCAAACCGGTAGTGACGCCCAGCGCAAAATTGATACCGAATAATTTTCCCCAAAATTGGGTCATATCCTTGTAGATTTCCTTGCCGGTCATGACATAGGTCGATTCCATAATCGCCAGCAAAAACGATAAACCTAATGTCAACGGAACAAACAGAAAATGATACATAGACGTTGCCGCAAACTGCCAGCGAGATAAATCAACCATGGCTTCTGAAATCATAAATTCACCCTCTGGATTGTGCAGTCCTGTTGACCAGAACCTGTGATAGATGGCACTGGATGCAAGGTAAACCCATGCTCCATGTGGTTAAATCAGCATTTTAGAGAAATAACTCTTGTCTATGGGCTGATTTTACCCTAATAATTGGGCTTGTATACCAGGATTAAATTGTGTTATTTTATATTAACATTTACTAATATACTAATTTGATTTTTAAGTTTTTCGGTACTTTTGTCTGATTTTTTACGGGTTAATGATTTTTCTTTTTCATTGTTCAGTGTATGTACCGGCTCACTTTAATCGGGTTTCAATTGGCTTAAGTGCGATTGGAACAACACAAGGCACGCAATAATAACTAATTAATTGAGGAGAGTAGAATGGCTCGTATTGTAATTTTAGGCGCAGGCCTTGGCGGTGTGCCAATGGCTTTCGAAATGAAGGAAACGGTAGGGAAAAATCATGATGTCATCGTGATTTCCGATAGCCCTACCTTTCATTTTGTTCCGTCAAATCCCTGGGTTCCACCCAAATGGCGAACACCCCAAGAATTGAAGATTGAATTAGCCCCGGTTTTTAAAAAGAAAGGCATAGAATTTATTCAAAAAGCGGCATCAAAGGTAGATCCCGTCAATAATCAGGTACAGCTGGATGATGGCTCTGCCGTAGCTTACGACTTCCTGGTTATTGCTACAGGACCGCGTCTGGCCTTTGACGAAGTTCCCGGCTTGGGACCGGATGGCTATACCTCATCCGTATGTCATGTTGATCATGCCGAAGTTGCTATAAAAGATTGGGAAAAGTTTATCGAAAATCCCGGTCCGATTGTTATCGGTGCGGTTCAGGGCGCATCCTGTTATGGCCCCGCGTATGAATATTTAATGATTCTTGAGGCGGAATTACGTAAAAGGCAAATTCGCGACAAAGTGCCGATGACTTTTGTTACCGCAGAACCTTATATTGGTCACTTGGGTTTAGGCGGTGTCGGCGATACCAAAGGCCTGCTGGAAAGCGCCTTGCGTGACAAGACTATCAAATGGATAACCAATGCCAGAGTCGACAAAATTGAACCCGGCATGATGTTTGTCACAGAAGTCGATGATGAAGGCAAAGACAAGAAAAAACATGAGTTGCCCTTTAATCACTCAATGATGTTACCCGCTTTTACCGGCGTT
This sequence comes from Methylococcaceae bacterium, assembly GCA_024636875.1. Lineage (GTDB taxonomy): Bacteria > Pseudomonadota > Gammaproteobacteria > Methylococcales > Methylomonadaceae > JAGXGJ01. Next base: position 12,257 of record JAGXGJ010000149.1, read on the forward strand.
GATGCTGTGCGTAATGTCGGAGTCGAGGGTCTGGTTAATCCGCGCGGCTTTGTTTTGGTGGATGAGTATCAGCGTAATCTTAGCTTCAAAAACATCTATTCTGTCGGCGTTTGTATTGCTATTCCGCCGGTTGAAAAGACACCTCTGCCAGTTGGCGCACCAAAAACCGGTTATATGATCGAATCGATGGTGACCGCCACTGCGCATAATATTGCCGATGAATTGGCCGGCAAAGAGCCGTCACACAAAGCAACGTGGAATGCTTTATGTCTGGCTGATTTTGGCGATTCCGGGGTAGCTTTTCTGGCCAAGCCGCAAATTCCACCACGAAATACAACCTGGTCGGCTGAAGGTAAATGGGTGCATCTGGCAAAAATAGGTTTTGAGAAATATTTCATGCGTAAAATCAGGAAAGGCATCAGTGAGCCTTTTTATGAAAGGTTAATGCTAAAATTAATAGGCGTAGTCCGGTTGAAAGGAAAATAAAATGACAATTGATCGCGTAGTTTTTGCTGTTGCAGGCGGTTTTATTTTGATTAGCTTGTTGCTGGCGCATTATCATTCTGAATTGTGGCTATGGTTCACGGCTTTTGTCGGCGCTAATTTGTTTCAATCAGCGTTTACGGGATTTTGTCCCATGGCAATCATACTTAAAAAACTGGGTGTTAAACCGGGCTGTGCTTTCTGATTGCTGTGTGGCGCACAGCCCGATCCGGACGGAGTTTGCAACGTTTAAAAATTAGTTGTCCAGAAAGGCGGTTTCTCTCGCTGCTGTTTCCCAGTAGAGCTTGCTGCGCGCGCCTTTTGGGAGTATAGGCGTGCACAGCACGCCCTAGTGTGCCCGGCATGGGCTAAAACTTGTTATCTGAAAGGAGATAACCGGAAGTAGTAACGACAACCGTAGCGAAACGCAAGGGGGAAGCCGTGAGGTCAGCCTGAAAGAAGCGCGTAGCAAATGCACGACCGTAGGAAC
>JAGXGJ010000150.1 GCA_024636875.1 Methylococcaceae bacterium
CCAGCTTAAAAAAGACCTGCCTAAAGCACAAGATTTCGTTTTGGCATTATCTTAAGGATAGGTTGCTTGGCGAAAGCAATATTCCACCGTTATCTGATTTGATTCGGGCTGCGGCTACCTGTGGGTAATGAGAAGTTACTGGTTTTAGAATTTTTGTGCACACTGATATCTCCTTCGCTATCCAGAATACAGACATATAAATTCTTAGCATGAAGGTCAATTCCACGGTAATATTGATGTGTTTTCGTATAGAATTTCATTTGAGTTTTCTCGAATGTATGTAAATGCAAAATATATTATCCGCATTGCTATTCGAAATTTATTTCTTAATTGCCCAAGATACATTCATCAGTATGGAAAAATTGAACAATCTGAGTATATTCCCGGGAAAGACTGTGAAGCCCCTCTTCCTGAATCGAAAAAGCTGAATGCTGTTCAAGATGTACTTTCAAAGACTTCCTGGCATTGCACTCAACCGGAATGTGTTTAAAATGTGCTTGTATATTTCAGTTTTCCGAACCGCGACCACTCAGCTTTACATAATGCCTTCCACCAGCCTTTAAGCCACTTGACCTAATTTAACCGGAGCCGAAAAATGACCGACGAATCCAAGCCGCCATTTCCACCGTTCACCATCGAGGCCGCAGCACAAAAGGTGCGTCTGGCTGAAGATGCGTGGAACTCCCGTGATCCTGAACGCGTGTCACTTGCTTACACGCCCGACAGTAAGTGGCGCAACCGGAGTGAATTTGTAACTGGCCGCGGCCAAATCGTTCCTTTCCTTAAACGCAAATGGAACAAGGAACTTGACTACCGCTTGATTAAGGAACTGTGGATCGCAGGTGGAAATCGGATCGCCGTCAGATTCGCTTATGAATGGCACGATGATGCCGGTTTTTGGTTCCGATCATACGGCAACGAAAACTGGGAATTCGCACAATCAGGGCTAATGCAGCGTCGAATCGCCAGTATAAATGATCTGCCAATCCATGAAGCCGATCGTAAATACCACTGGCCGCTTGGCCGCCGGCCTGATGACCATCCGGGGCTTTCCGATCTTGGCCTTTAATAGCTATGGCGGCATAAGAAGTCGGCCAAGGGATGGAAGGACTCTTCATTGCGGTTTTGAAACTTTTATTATTATCAGGGTTAATCACCTCCGCTAAATATCTGTACATCGCGCGCCCTATACTGTTGAACATTATAAAACCGTATCCTCTATGAATTCCCAAAGAAACATCTCTCAACTCGATCAACTGATTTTCGATAATCGTTTTATTCACGAATTACCCGCCGACCGTGATACCATCAATAATCGTCGTCAGGTTATCGGCGCTTGTTACTCGCACGTGCTGCCGACTCCGGTTGCAAAACCGCAACTGGTTGCTTATTCCAGAGAAGTTGCAGAGCTATTGGATTTGACTACAGAAGTGTGTGAATCCGAGGATTTTATCCAGGTATTTGCCGGCAACCGCCTGGCAGTCGGTATGGAGCCTTACGCGACCTGCTACGGCGGCCACCAGTTTGGTTATTGGGCAGGCCAGCTGGGTGACGGCCGCGCAATTAATCTGGGCGAAGTGATCAATAAAAAAGGTGGACGCTGGGCGTTACAGCTTAAAGGCGCAGGCCCTACACCCTACTCCAGAACAGCAGACGGTTTGGCGGTGTTGCGTTCGTCAGTGCGAGAATTTCTATGCAGCGAAGCCATGCATCATTTGGGAGTACCCACCACACGGGCGCTAAGTTTGATGCTGACCGGTGAACCGGTTGTTCGGGATATGTTTTATAATGGCAATCCCAAAGCTGAACCTGGAGCTATTGTCTGCCGGGTAGCGCCCTCATTTACCCGCTTTGGCAACTTTCAGATTTTAACTGCCCGCCGTGATATCGAACTACTAAAAAAACTGGCGGACTACACGATACGCACAGATTTCCCGCATTTGGGCAAGCCATCGGCAGAGGTTTATATCAGCTGGTTTGCAGAAGTCTGCCGCAGAACGGCGGAAATGATTGTGCATTGGCAGCGGGTCGGCTTCGTGCACGGGGTGATGAATACCGATAATATGTCGATACTCGGCCTTACGATTGATTACGGCCCCTACGGCTGGCTGGAAAATTATGATCCTGACTGGACACCCAATACCACTGACGCTGGTGAAAAGCGCTACCGGTTCGGCAATCAGCCGCAAATCGCTTTCTGGAATCTGGGGCAACTGGCTAATGCGATTTATCCGCTTGTTGAACAAGCAGAGCCTTTGCAAGATGCTCTGGCTATTTATGCGGATACCTTTGAACAGGGCTGGCAAACCATGATGGCCGGTAAACTCGGCCTAAATACTTTTGACCCGGCAACAGATGAAGAGCTTAGCAAGGAATTGCTGAATGTGTTGCAATTGGTTGAAACCGATATGACAATTTTCTACAGGCAACTTGCTATGATCTCTTCTCAGGATCTTGTCAGCGATGACGCGCTTATACTGCCGCTAATGACTGCCTATTATGTGCCGGAACAACTAACCTCCGGCTACAAAATCCGCCTGATCAACTGGCTCCGGCTTTATATAAAACGTATACAACAGGACGCCATATCCGATGAAACAAGACGTGAACGCATGAATGCAGTAAACCCCAACTATGTGCTGCGAAACTATCTTGCTCAACTCGCCATTGACAAAGCTGAACAGGGCGATTTTGCAATGGTTAATGAGTTACTGGAATTATTGCGTCATCCCTATGACGAGCAACCCGGCAAGGAAGAGTTTGCAGCAAAACGACCCGATTGGGCACGGCAACGGCCCGGTTGTTCGATGTTGTCGTGTAGTTCCTGATATAGGAGCCAAAGTTGGTAAAGCGACCTTTGTAATACCCTCACCCTAACCCTCTCCCAAAGGGAGAGGGGACTTTGTGTCGCTTTACCAACGTCGGACTCTATATTAATTTGAAGCTTTCCACTTCTGCTTTCTTGCCAGTTTCTTAGCCTCTTTCTGTGCACGGAGAATAACCAGCTCAGCCAATTCCTGTTCCATCATGGCAGGCGTTTCCAGGCTGATTCTGCCAATCGTTCCGGCGCGTAATTCAGCCAGCAGAATTTTAGCAACTTTGTCCATATCAATACGTCCACCTGCTTTCAGACAGCCGCGATTTTTGCCGATGGCTTCCAAAAGCCCCTGTTCGCTTTCTGGTAGTGGTTCCAGCTGAAAACGGGCTTGCAAATAATCGGGATAATGCTGCAGCAAGTATTCGGCAGCAAAAAAGGCAATATGATCATGGTTTATCGCGGTGTCTTTAATAGCGCCTGTGGTGGCCAATCGGTAACCGCTGTTTTTATTTTCGACATTGGGCCATAGCAAGCCCGGGGTATCCAATAATATAATGCTATTGCCTATATTAATGCGCTGTTGCGTTTTGGTGATGGCCGGTTCGTTGCCGGTTTTGGCGATCATTCTTCCTGCCAATATATTGATCAGCGTTGATTTTCCGACATTGGGTATGCCCATAATCAACGTGTTTATAAGCTTGCCGCCGGGCTCCTTGTCAGGCAGCATTTTATGGCACAAATCAGGCAATTGCCGGATTCTCTCCGGTTGCTCGATGGTTACAGCCAGTGTTTTTACGCCTTGCTCCTGCTCTAAATAAGTTTGCCACTGGCGAGTGATCTCAGGGTCGGCAAGATCGCTTTTACTGAGAATTTTGATGCATGGTTTGTTGCCGCGCAGTGTAGCAAGCATCGGGTTTTGACTACTGAACGGAATACGCGCATCCAGAATTTCAATGATCAAATCAACCTGAGGCAGGATTTCTATGATCTCCTTGCTGGCCTTGTGCATGTGACCGGGGTACCACTGAATAAGCATAATTTCGTATAGGATTAAGATAATGTTGGTTGTAGCGCGTAAAATAGAACACACACCACGGCGATTCCAGGATAAAGATTCAATTACATTCAGAAGCAGCGTGTATTACCAGGAATCAACTGCCCAATATACAACAGGATACCAGATTGCAACTTTAATTAAGCAGGAAAATCGGCACCTATGAAAGAGCAAACAGTAACAAGCAGTTTTTACGCCTATTTATCAAGGCTCAGATGGATCAAGCGCTGGGGTCTCAAACGCAACGCCCATGAGGAAAACGTTATGGAGCATAGCTGGGAAGTGGCCGTTATAGCTCACACCCTCGCTCTGATCAAAAACCGTTATTACGGCGGCAATGTCGACGCCAACGCTATCGCCACAGCAGCGTTGTATCACGATATAACCGAAGTCATTACCGGCGATTTGCCAACGCCGATCAAGTATCACTCCAGGGAAATCAATACCGCTTATAAGGAGATTGAAAAACGCGCCGAAAAAGAATTACTGGCTCTTTTGCCCGCAGAGCTACAAGCAGATTTTCAGGCGCTTATTCATCATGACAAGATGCCGGAAGCGCATGTGCAAATCATCAAGGCGGCGGATAAAATTTCAGCTTACCTTAAATGTCAAGCCGAATTAAAAGCTGGCAATACTGAATTTGAAATCGCCGCCGAACAATTGGCGCTAATGATCGGTGAATATCAGCAGCCGGAAGTCGTTTTTTTTATGACCGCTTTTGTACCCAGCTGCGGGTTAACCCTCGATGGCTTGATGAAAACCAATTAAACCAGAGATACTTGCGATAAGCGTGATGTGGTTCGACAGGGCTTACCGCGAACGGAGGAAAATAAGTTCAGCATAACCCACTTGCTCTGACTCTTCGACTGCGCCCAGGACTAAAGACCTTGTTGCCGCATAGTAGCCATCAGGCGCTATGCCGATAAAGTCATTGTTAACGAAATTACAGCCCTTCAATTACCTGCCAGGGCGGTTTTCCCATTTATCATAACTTACAGCAATAAAACCCCCTTGATAAATGCTGCCTGTTCCAGGCAGTATAATGATCAGCGCAGGGTAATTTAGTTTTTACTGAAGTAAATATCGCCGTAATAAGCTGTTGCTTTGCCATGAGCATTATCAGTGTCGGTCATGATGGCAACGGCATCAATATAATGTATATCTTCCCCAAACTGCTGTTTAAGATCAACCAGAATATTACGTTTTTCTGTATACCAGGTGCCGGTTTGGTCGCTTGATGACCTGAGTGCAATCATCATGGCATGGTCTCCTGCAAACGCATTTGGCCAGATTTTACCTTTTGGCGAGGTGCTTGCCCAGACATAATTGATAGCCCTGGTACGCCAGAAAGCCAGGCCGCCGCTGATTACCACATAGACTCTTGCCGCATAGTCATCGCCTGGTTTGGACTGTTCATCAAGGTTGCCGAGCCGGTTTTCGATGCGCCAGCGCCAGTTCATAACCGGTGTCTTTTGCAAATCAATGCGCTGTTCTTTAACCAGACCTGAAGCACTGTCAGCGCTTTCCGCTTTTAATACCCTGATTCCTGCAAGATCGACTATCTGATATTTTGTCTGGCTTTTAAATTTCCCGGGTTCCCAGTGATCCATTAAACCTGATGAAAAAGAGCCTATCATAAGCTTTTCATCCGCGGCATCAGCACGAACAACACTTAAAAACACTAAAATATAGAACACTGATATTTTACCGGCAATGCGCATTAAGGGTTTCTCCACTTTAAAATAATACATGTATCAGGGCACAAAGGTACTGAATCAGTATTGGGCCTTGCGTTGAAATTTAAATTGAAAACGGTCATATCATCTCATCATAATCAAATTATAAACCGGATCAGAATCCCGAATGCTTGAACCTATTCCTCAAACTTTATTCGGCAAAATATATCTCATCAGTCGTTCTCGCATAAAAACTTACAATTGTTTTCAAAAATAAAAAATCCCTGCAATTATTTAAAAAATGTCAGATTGGCCTAGTTTATTTTTTTTGTTGCTATATAATAACCGGCTTATCAAAGTTATCAATGCCTCGGTGGCGAAATTGGTAGACGCAAGGGACTTAAAATCCCTCGGCTGTAAGGCTGTGCCGGTTCGACTCCGGCCCGAGGCACCATGAAATTCAAGGACTTAGGCAATCTGCCAAGTCCTTTTTTTATGCCCGCTGAAAAAGTCGCAATTCCGGCGTTCTTTTAAAGACTAAATGTACTAAACTGGCGTCTTCGTCATCTTTTTATAACGCTCGCAAGAATAGCGAAAATACGAGAACCTTGTTTGATGAGATTTAAACAATAGCGCAATAAAGGCATATTCTTTACGGCGTATTCCTAAATGTCCAGGCTAAGCAAGTTTGTCAAAATAGACTAGAATCTGTCTGAGAAACAATTACTTTAATGCTAAAACTTAATTAAGGAAAACTCATGACAGAACTGCAACAATCATCGGGTAAAACAAAGGATGAAATTGCTACCGCCTATTCATCCCCTCCGTGGTGGTATAACTTGCGAGGCTTTTTTATTCTTTTCTTTGCTTATAACAGTAGCATCGGATCACAACTACGATTTTTTGGCCCAAACTTCGGCGATCAACATCTTGAAGTCGCTTGTGGCACAGGACTTGCGCTCGAATTTTTACTTCGCTGGCGCAAAAAAAAAGGTTTGCCTGAACCTCATATTACCGGCATTGATTATGCGGAGTCCATGCTCGATGGCGCAAAACAACGATTTTCCGGAAATTCATCAATCGAGTTGAAACATGCAGATGCCGCCAATCTTCCTTTCCCTGATAACACATTCGACACTGCTAACATCGCCAATGCTGTCCATTGTTTTCCAGACGTAGATGGCGCTCTTCTTGATGTATACCGGGTACTTAAACCAGGAGGAACACTGGCAGCAAACGTATTGCTCTATCCACGCGGACCGTGGCTTTTTAACCGGATTGCTGATCATATCAATCGCTGGGCTATTCATAAGGGCATACTTTACACACCTTATGAGTTGACAAACATCCGCCAGAAGTTTGTTAACACGGGTTTTGAAATTGTGTCCGAAGCGGTTTCCGGCAATTGCTATAACATTATGTGCCGAAAACAGCAGGCTCTTTAAATTTACTTTTCGGGGCGTATTGCTATTACGATTTTAACTGAAGTCTACTTCACATCAAAAAAAGGAGAAGACAGGGTGTAGTGACTGAGATAAATCACGATGGTTTTTTTCTTATCACCCTATCCTGTTTCTTAAATATTGTATGGGACTTTATACAAGTCCTTCAGATCATAAAATTCCCGCGCTACTTCTTCAGCAACGTCATGACGAAGTCGAAAAATAACACATTATTTTCCTATCTTATAAAGTGCCGTTTAGCCATTATTATACTCAGGCGCTGCAATGGATTGCGGTTTCCCCAAGGGCGCCAGGTTTTCGCCAGCCGGCATCGATAGGCATCGAATTGTAAACCCCACGGCGCCGCCAATATATCACCTCGTTTCAATACTATTTTTAACGCTTGAGAACCTGCGAAACCGGCGCAGAGCTCACACCCCATCGAAGTAGATGGCCCTTTATGATTGGGGAAATCGATGGCTGTCGGGTCTACCAGATAACTGCGTTGCAACATGGCAGGCGACAACCCCACCAGAAAATGCAACATTTTATCCAAGTCAGATTTACCTTGTAGTTGAAAATAGTCTTCAAAGCTCATTTGTCCAGGCATAAAATTCAATAAGGCCACGCTCATGCCCAGCGGGGCGGCGGTAATTGCAGGAATCCCCCGCTCCGCGCAAGCTGCAAAAATTGCTTCGCGTGCGGCAAAGGCAAAAAAATCCACACCATCCAGATAAACATCCACATCTGTTAAAAATTCGGACAAATTGTCGGTAGTTACGCCGCAGGAAAACTTTTTAATGTCCAGCGTAGGGTTAATATCTAACGCCGTTCCTTCCAATACATCGACTTTAGGCTGGTTAAGGTGAGACATGGAAGCCCCCGCCTGGCGGTTGAAATTGGGTAGTTCGAAGCAATCGAAATCGGCGATATTAAATTTTCCGATGCCCAGTCGCGCCAAAGTAAGCAGATGACTGCCGCCCGCCCCGCCTAATCCTGCGATAGCAACGCGTTTGTTTTTAAGGATATCCAGTTCATCGCGGGTGATCCAGCCGACGCTTCTTGAAAAGGCAGCATGGTAATCAAACACTGTGTTGGCCATAGAATATGCCTGTGTGGTTTTGAATGCGAAAGCACCCCTCTATTATTACGTAACATTTAAGGGGATAGGATGCGTATATTTAACAAATAAGCACCATTGAAATTCTTTACTGCCAAGCTCTTCAATTAACTAAAAAACAAGCGCATAAAATTATCAGTAGAGTGATATATCAAAACATCTTCTATAATGAAATATCTAAAATAAGGCTTCCCGCTTAGCAGGGACACACGCAAGACTTAACCTTAAACTGCCCCGTCATAAGTTGGCAGCCTAAAATTTTACTGATTTGCTCTTTAATGTCAAATTCACTTTTGGTAAAAATAAAATATCACGTATCATAGAGCCATTTTATATCGCCTGATTAATTTTGCTAGACTAAAAAGAGCTTCCAGGTAAACTATCTTAAAATTTGTGGTTTATTTATAAAAAATATGTTAAGTAATAGTAATGAAGCCGGATACCTTAATGGATAAAAAAAAATCCGTTCCCGAATTTGTTGACAATGAACGAACCCTTAACCAGCTTAGCGAGCGGGGTGTCGACTATGCCCGAGGTTACGTTATCGACAAGTCTGTGCCAGTGGATGAACTTAAACCTGTAAAACCTTTTATTGTGATGTCGAAATGAAAGCCACTCCCCCACTGCTTACTCGATACCTGACACTTATAATCTACTTAGGTTCAAGTGTTGCATCGGCTGAAAAAGACTTTATGGATATGTCAATTGCTGAATTGGGGGCAATTCCAGTTACGACTATTGCTACAGGAACGTCAAAACCGATATTTGAGTCTGCTGCAGTGACGACTGTTATTACCGCTGAGCAGATTAAATCCATGGGCGCCACTGAACTGCATGAGGTTCTGGAAACTGTACCGGGCGTACATGCCAGCCTGCAGGGCTCAACTTATGATTATCATTATACGGTGCGCGGCATTCGAAATATCTCGGGCTCGGAGGTTCTGGTGATGTTAAACGGTACGCGTATTACCACACCGCTGCTGGGCACGACGATGACCGGTATGGAATTACCGGTTGCTGCGATTCAAAAAGTGGAAGTGATACGCGGCCCCGGGTCTGCGCTCTATGGCGCCGATGCTTTTGCCGGCGTTATCAATATTATTACCAAAAAAACCAAGGATATTGATGGTACAATCGTTGGGGCTCGCGTAGGCGATCATAGTACGCAGAGCGGCTGGGGGCAGTACGGCGACCAGTGGGCGGGCTGGAATGTCGCAGCCAATCTGCAATATCAGCATACCAGCGGTGATGATGGGCGTATTATCAAAGCCGATAGCCAAACCACTTTTGATAATATTTTTGGAACTCATGCCTCTCATGCACCAGGGCCTATGAATACCCGTTATGAAACTTATAATGGATTTCTCAATCTGCAGCGCAAGCATTGGGATATCGGCTTCTGGGCATTCAGTGAGCTTACCGGCGCACGGGCCGGTGTTGCCGCTGCGCTGGATCCAAATGGAAGCGCCAATGGTGAGCAATATGTAGGCGATGTGAAGTTTTCGACAGAGGACTGGCTTGAAAACCTGGAAATTTTTGTAAATGCCAGCTATCGGGAAGCCAAACTGCAGGCGCCCTTTCAGGTTTTTCCGAATGGCACACTCTTGCCCATCGGTAGGGATGGAAATATTGGCACAGATTCAATCATAACTAGCGCACGAGTTTTATTTCCTGATGGCGTTAATGTTGATTTGGGGCGGGTCGAGCGGATTCCTTCCATTGACCTGAGCGGTCTTTATAAAGGCTTCGCGAATCATCTGCTGCGGGTTGGCGGCGGTTTTCGCTATGAAGAAATTACCACCAGTGAAGGTAAAAATTTCGGACCGGGAGTGATAGACGGGACAAAACTTCTGCCTCCACCTGCAATTAATGTCAGAGATGGCGCATTAACAACCACTACCGATACTCCCTATGTTTATCTAGCCGACACTTCCCGAAGCATCTTGTCTGCTTTTGTGCAGGATGAATGGCAGATAACCAAGGATTGGCAACTGACAGCCGGTGTGCGTTACGACCATTATTCCGACTTTGGCAACACTGTCAATCCCCGCGCCGCCCTGGTTTGGAATGTCAATGAGCAATTCACAACCAAGCTGCTTTATGGCAAAGCCTTTCGAGCGCCCATTTTTGCAGAACAGGGCAATCAAAATAACCCAACGCTGTTGGGAAACAGGGATTTAAAACCCGAAAAAATCAATACCTTTGAATGGGCGGTTGACTATCGGCCTTTCTCATCCGTTAGAACAGCAGCCAATTTGTATTATTACCAGATTAAGGATCTGATAGGCGTAGTCCCTGATCTCCCCCCTAGTATAACTCGCACTTTTCGGAATAGCGGCGATCAAAACGGCTATGGAACCGAGCTGGAATGGAACTGGCAAATCAATGATCAGGTCAGTGTAATGGGCAATTACGCATGGCAATTCGCAATTAATCAACTGACACATCAACGGGTGGCCGGTGTACCGGAACACCATATTTATTTTGCTACCCAGTGGCAGTTTATGCCAGGCTGGCAAGTACAACCGCAGATTAACTGGATTGGCGGCAGGACAACGGCAGGAGATACCAGGCCATTAGATGATTACGAAACCATCGATATTACGCTACGGGGTAAAAAATTGTTTGGACACCTTGATGTTGCCGCTTCCTTGCGTAATATGCTTGATACAACCTACCGTGAGCCGGCTGCTGTTCCTGCTTCCCAATTGCCTCAAAATCTGCCCATGCCGGGCAGGAGCTTTTATCTTGAGGCGTCGGTTCATTTTTGATGTGTTCAATCCCTGGAAATTACGAGTATTACTGCCGCTCAAGGTACCCTGCAACTAACAGCTGCGGCGAGGCATCGCCACTTTTAGAATTGTATTAAGATTTCCCGGTAGATGTGTTGGTAGGCCGGCCCTGATGCAAGTTATCGCTATTGAGGAGTTAATCATCAGCCAAGCCGTGGTCTACAGCGTTGCAATCAGTCAGCAAAACAATAGTTAGAGGAGCCTGTTTTAATGCCTAAGAATATTTTCGATGCCTTTAATGCCTATTTCGATATGGTGCCAGCCGATTCGGATGAACTAAAAAAGGAGGTGTACAGGCTACGTTATCAAATATATTGCTTTGAAGCCGGGTTTGAAGATCCAGAGCGATATCCTGAAGGCCTGGAATTCGACGAGTTTGACAATCGTTCGGCTCATTATCTGATTCGTCACCGCAAGCTTGGAATCAACGTGGCAACGACCCGCCTTATTCTTCCTGACATCGATAATCCAGAAAAACTATTTCCCCTTGAAATACATAGTCAGATTGAAAATATCGAGCCGCTAAAACATATATCACGACGTCATGTGGCGGAAGTATCCCGATTTTGCATAACCAAAGATTTTAGAAGAAGAATAAATGAATACAAAACAGTAACGGGGTTTGATCCTGATTTTGTTACGGAAAACCTGTTTACACAACACGTGCGGCGGATTCCTCACATTACTCTCGGTTTGTTTGCCTGTTTAATAAAAATGAGTTATGAAAATGATATTCAAGATTGGTACGCCGTTATGGAACCCTCTTTAATACGTGTTTTTTCATCATTGGGCATAGATTGCATCAGAATCGGGCCGGTAGCGGACTACCATGGAAAGCGGCAGCCTTGCACGGTTAAAATAACTGATTTATTGGATGGCGTCGCCAAAAAAAATACAAATTATTGGAATATGTTGACTAATAATGGACAGTATTTTACAAAATAGACTGAATGTGAATTGTTATATCATAGCCCTAAACTTTGTCATCAAAGCAGTCAGCGCCAATTTTTATTCCCGCAAAACCGGAACACCTTGTTAATTTATCAAAATTTTGTAGGATTTTAGAAATTTCTATTTTATTATCATTCAGAAGCAAGGCATTTATATTTTTTGTCAGCCCAAATTGTGACTCTTCCAGCTTTAATGGATTAATAATTTTACTCAATGGCGTTGTTTTATATCAGTGAAAAATCAAGATGAAAAATTACCGCGTATTTTTGTTAAGTATTGTAACTTTTTCAGGTGTTTTCTCAATTGGACTTGGCATGCCAGTTGATGCAGATACTGCAACTATAGAAAAACCAAAAACCGCTGTTAAACTAGAATCAGTCGAGGTAGAAAAAACCCGCAGAAGGCTGGAGAAAAGCCAGATAAATTCCAAAAAAAAACGCTCGTCTGTTAATGCGACAGAAGATGTAGCCGATAAAAGTATTAAGCCCGAATACAGCGTGCTTGAAAAGCCACTGGATCTTTCTATTCCCTATAAAGCTCCCGAAAACACAGGGCTGAAAATAAAACAGAACACGCACGGACAACGCCCGGAATCCAATATATTCGCCTCAGACACCCTAAAGGAATCACAGCCGCTACAATTAAATGGCAATTTGTTGATGTCGCCAGAACCCGAAGCAGGAAAACAAAAATCAGTAGATGGCGCGGGTATTGTTATCAATATTAAACCCTGACAATCGTCACTTGAATGATCTTCGTATCGTGCCTGTATGTCCGGGAGATGATGGATGAGAAGATTGATAGATCACTCCAGCCATTCAATAATATGATCGCCCGGGTTTATCCCAGGCGATTCTTTAATAGCGTAACTGCTGATTGAAACGCACGCTTTTTTGACACTGGCAGTACTTCCTGATAGCAAGGGATGCCATGCCGGAAGCTCTTTACCATCGTTCAGTAAACGGTAAGCGCATGTTGCAGGCAGCCAGTCATACCGGGTAAATTCACTTTGTTTCAGGTCCAGACAGTCTGCCACTAACCGGGTACGTCCGGTATAGCGGGTGCATCGACAGGTTTTAAGATTGATGAGCTTGCAGGCGATACTGGTAAAGACTCTTTTCCCGGTCTCTTCATCTTCCAGTTTATGCAGGCAACACTTGCCACAGTTATCACATAATGACTCCCATTCTTCGGCAGTCATTTCAGACAGTTTTTTGGTTTTCCAAAAGCTCATAAAGCAACATTAGGGTAGATTAAGTTGATGCTACGGGTATTTAGCATATTGTACTGGGTTGTGGTTAGCAACTAGTGTGAATGAATTCATGTCTGTATAACGGATCCATATATCGAAGTTGCACAGCATAAGCCTCGTTATTCTACGCCGTTAGTTCCAAGTTTATCCAGAAGCCGTCTAAAGTGTTCATAACTTTGAATATTTAACACCTCCACTTCATCTAAAACCGATTTAAAATGAGCGGCCGCTCTGCCCCCGACAATCAGTGCAACATTATTCCCGATCAGTTTTTTTAATCGTCTCAGCTCTTTCGGAACAACATGATCATCAGTGCTGAAACTGAGACTGATGGTCACCGCCCGTGCATTAGTATATTTAACTGCCGCAGCAATTTCTTCGGCGGGTAGATTTGCGCCCAGATAAGTTACCTGCCAGCCTTTAAGTTCTGCCATGATAGCAGCAAGCAAAGCGCCTAATTCATGTAATTGACCGATCGGCGTACTAACAATCATTCTGGGCGAATCGGCGGCACAAGGATTATTATTGCGTAAAATATAAGTCAGCGAACGGATAATTGCCGATGTCATGTGTTCATGGACCGGCCTCAGTTCTCCTGTTTTCCAGCGGTCGCCAATCCTTGTGAGTAAAGGCGTCAACAGGTGCTCAATAAAGGCTTCAGATCCCAGCTCTACAATCGCATTTTCAAAATGCGACTCCAGTGATCTGGCGTCAAAAGCTAAAACCGTGGCATAACATTTTTCAATATAATCTTCTGCAAGATAAATCCTGTCATGGGCGGCATAAGTCAGGGCGGGCAATGCTTGTACGGTTGTACCGGTTTCATTTTTCAATAGATTTTTAAGATCATCCAGCGAAAACCGGGCTATTTGACTGATGCTGTGACCATTGCTGGTTGCCTGATTAAGTAATTTTAGACGGGCAATATCCTGATCGGTATAAACCCGATGTCCACCAGCCGTACGTGTAGGCGTAACCGCCTGATAACGGCGTTCCCAAGCTCTGACAAGATCAGATTTAACCCCCGATCTTTTAGAAACCGTGCTTATTAAATATTGCGCTGAATCGTCATTAAAACTAGCCATAGTTGCTTCTTTGCATCAAAAATAAAGATTGAATGTTAACATAAAGCTTTACAAAACTTTGACAATAATTGTACCTTCACCCAAACAACTGGACAGTGAAGCTGCACACATTGGCAACATAAATATACGGATAAAGCGTATGGTTCGGCAAGGCTCTGTTGAGCATAGCCGAAAGTTTAACCACGAATAAAATTAATTAAAGCTGGTCGAAGTGTGATTTTCCAGAGGTTCCTAAAACTTTTTAAATTTCACAACCTTATTTAAGGGACTCAAATTAATCTCATCTATTACCATCTGCGAACGTGAACCAAGAATATAGGATACTGTATCAGCCAAATCTTCCGGCAATATCGAGTTGCTTTCATCGTCGCCCGGCTCAAAAGTCAGCTGTTCAAAAAACGCAGTTTTTACCATGCCGGGATTGATCAAGCAAACCCGAACCCTGCTTTTACTGCACTCCTCGCGCAAGGCCTGAGTAAAGCCCCGCAAGGCAAATTTACTGGCACAATAAATCGTACCCCTGCGACTACCTTTTAAAGCCGCCTCTGAACCGATAAAAATTAAATCACTGTTAGCTTTTCGTTTGAGAGCCGGCAGCAAAGCTCTGCTTAAAAAAACCTGGCTGGTAAAGTTTATCGTCATCAAGGCTTCGATTTGTGCGAAAGAAAACTCTTCCAGTGAGCCGAACTGACCCATTCCAGCTGAAAAAACCACAGCATCTATTTCGGGGTGTATTTGCTGTAATTCACCAATTTTTTTCGGTAATTCATTTAACTGGCTTAAATCCAGTTGCACAGAATTAAAATTATTCATTTGCCGAATAAACTTTCGGCAATCTCTCGACACACCGATTACGTGATGCCCCTGCTGCAACAGTTTTCGGGCGATGGCGCGGCCTATGCCCGAACTAGCTCCCGTCACCAGGACTGTTCGTTTTATCATGTGCATGGGAAAAACTTGGCCACAGGTATATAGCTTAATAATTGTTCAGTGCAATAGTGCTTCATTTCCTGTTCCAGTTCCCGCCTGTAGGAAATCATCCCATAGTGATTAACCAGGGGACTGGCAAACAGCTTTTCATCAGGATAAAGCTTTTGCATCTTTTTAAAAAATTTCTCCGGTAATCTGAAGGCGCCAAGGCTGACAGAATGCAATTGTTTTATATCTATCATGGAAAATACCTGCTCAAATAATCGCTGATACTGCTGTTGATAGTTTGCCTGATAAATCACGGGATCAAAACGCAGTCCCAACTGCCAGCCCTGTTCCTGTAATTTACTCATTGCATCAAGACGGCGCTGCAATGAAGGTGCTTTATCCTCAACTTTTGCAGCAATTTCCTCAGGGCTCAGGCTAAAAGCCACGACGCAGCGGGGTAATGGTTCGCGATTTAACAGACTTCTGACCTGGGTGCTTTTTGTCCTTAATTCCAGCCAGGCATTGGGGATTTGTGCAAAAAAAGGCAGAAACTGCTCAACAAATCCGGTTACCGGCTCCAAAGCCAGACTGTCGCAATCATAACCGGAGAAAAAATGAATTTCCTCAGCCGGGTTATCGACACAGAGTTGTTTGATTTCTTGCTGAAAATCTTCGTAATTTACAAACAGCAGATAATTCGCTGATTGATACATGCCCTGTAAAAAACAGTAGCGGCAATCGTATAAGCAATTGAGCATGTGTGAAAAATAATAATTACGTTCTGCTCCAATACCATAACCAGCAGGCGCTTCCAGCGCAAAGTGTTTATATTTTTCCGCCAAAATTAAAGCAGGTTTCAGTTTCTGCAAGCGAAAACTTTGTGCTTTGGGATTAAACACTTCACCGTAACGGCCGCAGGTAATTGTTCTTGCTTGTGGAAAACGCGCAACTATCTCAACAACACGCGGATGCCGCAGGATATTTTCTTCAATATAAATTGTTTCGATCATAAGCACTGTTTTATCGTTCTGGACGAGCAAACATTCATTGCTGGCACAAGGCTAAAGGTACAAGGCTAAAGGTACAAGGTTAAGGTATAAGGCAAAGAGTAACAGATCAGGTTTTTTTAACCTTTATTCTTTAACCTGATCTTCGGCATTTTATAGGAAAAGCCTTGTGATTGTTTGTACTGCCCTTATATAGGGTAAAATACTTTTTAACATCACCAACACATGGCAAAAATGAAAATACAAAAAATAGGTTTTATCGGCGGCGGCAATATGGCATCCAGCCTGATTAGCGGATTGATTGCTAGCGGCCATTCTCCTCAGCAGATTTGGGTATCGGATATTAACCCGGACACATTAAAATCTCTGGCATCAACTCTTAATGTTAACACTACGACTGGCAACGACGCCGTCATAAATGAAGTCGATGTCGTGGTATTGGCCGTTAAACCACAGATATTGAGTTCTGTGGCAAAAAGCACTGCCGCATCGATCCAGAAAAGAAAACCGCTGGTCGTTTCCATTGCGGCCGGGATAAGCCAACACAGTTTAAGCCTGTGGCTGGGTGCTGATACCGCTATAGTCCGCTGTATGCCCAACACTCCGGCGCTGGTACTAACCGGCGCAACGGCATTACATGCCAATGCAAAGGTAACGGCTGAGCAACGCGACCTGGCGGAAAACATCATGCGCTCCGTTGGCATAGCGCATTGGGTTGAGGATGAAAGCGAGATAGACGCCGTTACCGCCGTTTCCGGCAGCGGTCCTGCGTATTTTTTTCTGCTGATGGAAGCTATGGAAAAAGCCGCTTTGGAACTGGGCTTAAACGAAGCTACCGCCCGTCTACTGGTTCAACAAACGGCATTAGGCGCAGCTAAAATAGCGCTGGAATCGTCTGAGTCTCCCGAACTATTACGCAAACGGGTCACTTCGCCAGGCGGCACCACGCAGCAGGCCATAGAAACTTTTGAACAAGGGGGATTTACCAAACTGGTTTCAAAAGCATTACACGCGGCGCGAGACCGCTCTGTTGAAATGTCCAGACAATCGGAGAATAGCTGATGGGCCCTACTTACATGACCGACCCGATAATTTTTTTAATCGATACCCTGTTCTCTCTGTATATCCTGGCGGTATTGCTACGCTTTTTATTGCAATGGTGCGGCGCGGATTTTTACAACCCTATCTCCCAGTTTCTGGTCAAGGCGACCCATCCGCCTTTAAAGATTCTGCGCCGATTTGTGCCGTCTATCGGAAAAATAGACACCTCGTCGCTGGTTCTGGTATTCGCTTTACAAATGCTGGCTGATTTTTTCATATTATTGCTAAAGGGCGTCTCTATCAGCATTGGTGCATTAACAATTTTATCAATGACCCAATTGATCTCGTTGCTGATCAATGTGTTTGTCTTCGCAGTGTTCGCCAGAGTCTTGCTCAGCTGGATGAATCCGGGAACTTTTAACGCGGTCGCGTCCATATTGGTAACACTGACGGAGCCATTGCTGGATATCTGCCGCAAATTTATTCCCGATCTGGGCGGCATAGATTTATCGCCGTTAGCCGCTCTGCTGTTATTACAGCTGGCAAAAATGGTCATTTTGCCGCCACTGCATGAATTAGCCAGTTTGATTGGCTAATTTAGCCTGTAACTTTAGACAAAGCCGTTAAACACCACTACAAAGCCTGCCCAGAGCGCCGCCGTAGTGACACAGAGTATCAACATATTCCTGATGTTTACCTCTGTTTCTCTGTGGTGTAATGAAGTTTTCCAGACATCACCGGCGCTCTGTGAGGCTCATTTTCACCGGCAATTTACAAGCCGCTATCGCTTTAGGAAAGTCCATGATATACGCTCAGCCTTCAGACCTTTTATTGACGTGCCTTATTTGGGGCGGCTCAACAACAGAGTGCCTACGCCCTGATCGGTAAAAAGTTCAAGCAGTACAGCATGTTCCACACGCCCATCTATAATATGGACACTGTTGACGCCCCCTTTTAACGCGTCAGTGGCGCAGCGGGTCTTGGGGATCATACCGCCCGAAATAGTGCCATCTTCAATCAAATCATCAATATCCTTGATTGACAAACCTGTCAGCAGATTTCCCTGTTTGTCCAGGATACCGGCGGTATTGGTCAATAAAATCAATTTTTCGGCGTTTAAGATTTCAGCAATTTTACCTGCAACCAGATCAGCATTAATGTTGTAGGATCGGCCATCATCGCCGACACCGATAGGTGCAATAACCGGGATAAAATCACTGCGCCCCAGCATGTCAACAACAGCCGGATCTATGCTGCTGACTTCGCCGACATGTCCCAGATCAATTATTTCCGAGGCATGAGCTTCCGGTGCTGACTTTTTCAAATGAATTTTTTTAGCCCGGATAAAATCACCGTCTTTTCCTGTCAAGCCTACTGCTTTACCACCGTGCCTGTTGATCAAGTTAACAATTTCCTTATTGACCAGCCCGCCCAGCACCATTTCGACCACATCCATGGTCTCACTGTCAGTAATGCGCATGCCATCAACAAAGCCGGTTGTTTTCCCCAGCTTCATCAACAATTGGCCAATTTGAGGACCGCCACCATGCACCACAATCGGATTTAAACCGACCAGTTTCATCAGAACGATATCCCGGGCGAAACTGTGCTTGAGCGCTTCGTCAACCATCGCATTGCCGCCAAATTTAACCACCACGGTTTTACCTTTAAAGCGTTGAATATAAGGCAAAGCCTCGATCAGTACATCGGCTATCTGGTGCGCTGTTCTTTTTTGCATCATTTTTTTGATTTTCCAGTTCTGGTTCTGAATAATACTTAAAGGGTAAACCACAGAGGTAAAGAGGACACAGAGAAAATCTCAAAACCGCTCCCTCTGTAGTGAATTTTACTTCTATGGAAGAGTTAATTTAATGGCGACCCGTATGACCAAAGCCACCTTCGCCACGGTCAGTCATAGTCGTAAAATCGTCAACCAGTTTAAAAGCAACCTGTACTACAGGCATAAACAGTAATTGTGCGATTCTTTCACCTGGTTGAACGACATAGTCATTGACGCCATCATTATGCAAAATCACCCCTATTTCACCATGGTAATCTGAATCGATGATTCCTAATCCTTGACCAACTCGAACCTGACTATTCAGACAAAGTCCGCTTCGGCTGGCAACAACTGCAACCAATCCAGGGTCCTGAATATTCACGGCCAAACCCGTTCCAATCAGCTTGTTTTCGCCCCCGGCAATAACTATCGAATCTTCAATACAGGCAACCAGATCAACACCCGCCGATCCTTTGGTCTTGTATGCAGGCATACCGTATTTTTCCAGTAACGGATTGACTATCCTGGTCTCAATCAGTCTTTTCATCTAGCAGACTCCATTTAAATCAGGCATTATAACCTACAAGTATTTATTATTTACCACGAAGATCATGAAGAAAACAGTGAACTTCGTGTCTTTCATGCCCAGTAAAAAGTATAAAAAACTTTTAACCCTTACTTATATATTCAAGCGCACGGGTAAAAACTGTAATAAGATAACGTCAGTTTTTACTTTGAAAGGGCCACTGCCATGCGTCGTTTTATCCTGATAAGTTTTCTTGCCTTCCCGGCATTTGCTGTTGATGAGCAACCGCCCAGGCTTGAAGCCGTGCCGGAAGTACCGGAACCGCCATTACCGGTGCAAAGCGGAGAAACACTGGAGCCTGATATTACCATTATCCGTAAAGGTAAAAACACGATACAGGAATACCGCAGCGGCGGGAGACTTTATATGATCAAAGTCATACCGGATATAGGCCCGCCTTATTATTTTCTTGACTCCAATGGCGACGGAACAGTGGATGTGCGCCGTGACGATCTTATTAAAGGCAGCGGTGTCAATATGTGGAAAATACTGGAATGGAAATAGCCTGACCGGTGTCTGTTTATACTCAAGTAACTCGCTCGCAGCTCGACTTATTTTTTAGCAGTTATGCCCTTGGTGATGTTACCAGTTTTGAGGGCATAGAAGACGGCATTAACAATACCAATTATTTTATCAGCACCTCTGAGGGCAGTTTCGTCTTAACCTTGTTTGAGACCCTGACGGTCGATGAGTTAGAGCATGTTGTCAAACTGTTAGCATATCTGGCCGAACACAAATTTCCCTGCCCCATTTCCCTGCCTGACCGGCAAGCCAAGGTATTGCGTCAACTTAACAATAAACCGGCTGCAGTATTCAAGCGTTTATCGGGACTGGCAACAACAGCCCCGTCCATTGCGCAGTGCCGGGAAATCGGACTGCAATTGGCCAACCTGCATCGCTGCACAAAAAACTATGTTTTTCCGGTAAAAAACAGCAATGATCTGGACCGGTGCAAAATGCTGCTCGACAGAATCGCTAGCCGGTTGTCTGCCACCGACCGCGAACTGATTAATGACGAACTGCTATTCCAAACCGCAAACAGACCGGACAGCCTACCTCAAGGCGTTATACATGCCGATATGTTCAGGGATAATGTCCTGTTTGCTGATAACCGGATCAGCGGCATAGTGGATTTTTATGACGCATGCACCGGCGCATTACTGTTTGATATTGCGGTATCGGCCAATGACTGGTGCTGCGAAGATGGGGACATCAATGACGATAAATTTGCCGCCTTGCTCTCGGGGTATGAAAGCAAAAGACCATTAGAACAACTGGAAAAGCAGCATTTGCAAACTATGCTTAGAGCCGCTGCCTTGCGTTTCTGGCTATCCCGGCTGGAACACCAGCTTTTTCCCCGCCCCGGTGAAATAACCCGGCAAAAAGACCCGCTGATTTTTCGGCAACTGCTTCAGCAGCACCGGCAAGAAAATTGTGCTAGTTTATTTCGGCCAAAAGCAGGGTCATCATACTTTCAGCCTGCCTCAAATAGCCGCCACCAAACAAATTCAGGTGATTTAAAATGTGATATAAATTGTAGAAGGTCTTCCTGACCGCATATCCTTTATCTAAAGGCCATACAGCCTGATAAGCCGCATAAAACTCCTGGCCAAAACCGCCAAACAATTCCGTCATTGCCAGATCAGCTTCCCGGTCCCCATAATAACAGGCGGGGTCAAAGATCACCGGCCGCCCCTGTTTATCGGCGGTTGCGTTACCCGCCCATAAATCGCCGTGTAACAGCGAGGGTTGCGGCAAGTAACTATCAAATAATGCGGCCATATCATTACAAAGACGTTCTCCACTTGCCTGCAATCTGCCGCCATAGCCATTTTTTGCCGCCAGCTGTAATTGCCATCCTAAACGTTGTTCACGCCAGAAAGCCAGCCAGTTATCACTTTTACTATTAAGTTGTAAGATACTGCCGATCGTATTATCCCGATGCCAGCCAAAATACGGTTGCTGCCGCTTGTGCAGTTGCGCCAGTTGCTGCCCCAGCAAGCGCTCGGATATTTTATTTGAACAGCAAAATTCAATGTATTCCAGCACCAGAAATGAATGACCGTCTGTTCGCCCGCAAACGACGGGGGCGGGAACACGTATTGCTTGCGTTCTTGCCAGTTCCTGCAAACCGGCAAATTCGGCCTCAAACATCGTCAGCAAATCAATGCGATTCAGCTTGACAAAATAAGACTCATCGCAGGCTTGCAACAAAAAGGCAGAATTGATATCGCCACCTGCAAGCGGATGAGCAGACAGCACATTAAATGCCCGCCCTGTTGCTAATTCAATCTGTTCTGAAATAGTTTGCCAATTCATATCCGGACAATAAAAATCAATTTTTCGCCTTCAGCAAATCCCTGATTTCAGTCAGCAGCAACTCTTCTTTAGAAGGTTCCGGCGCAACTTCTGGAGCCACCGCCTCTTTTTTCTTAAGGCTGTTGATCAGCTTCACCATTATGAAGATGAGAAAGGCAATAATCGTAAAATCAACCATTGACTGAATAAATTTGCCGTAATTAAGCGTTACCGCCGGCGCATCACCGGCTGCTTCTTTCAGCGTGACTGCAAGCTTGGTAAAATCGACGCCGCCAACAAGGACTCCGATGGGCGGCATAATTACATCAGCAACCATGGAGGCAATAATTTTGCCAAAAGCCGCTCCAACAATAATACCAACGGCCATATCAATAGCATTGCCTTTTATAGCAAATTCTTTAAATTCTTGTATTATGCTCATGATCGACTTTCCTCTTAAGATTTATTATTAGTTAAAGATGGCCTGCTTTGTTATTGTCTAAACTTGCAATGATACACTTGAAAAATTCATTATTAAACTATTGCAAGTGTAATCAAATATTCCGTTCTGCTGGATATTAGGCTGAATTTATGTAATATTTTACTCAATTTTCACGCTAAAAAATTACTGAATATAATGACTAAAGCAATCGTTTTAACGGGTATCACTACCACCGGAACACCCCATTTGGGAAATTATGTCGGCGCTATCAGGCCCGCTATTGCAGCCAGTAAAGACGCAAATGTCTCCCCATTTTATTTTCTTGCTGATTATCATGCACTGATTAAATGCCAGGAGCCGGAAAGAGTCAGGCAGTCCAGCCTGGAAATTGCAGCGACGTGGCTGGCTTTAGGTCTGGATACCGCAAATGCGGTTTTTTACCGCCAGTCCGATGTGCCGGAAATCATGGAATTAACATGGATGCTGACCTGTGTCGCGTCCAAAGGCTTGATGAATAGAGCCCACGCTTATAAAGCAGCGGTTGCAGAAAATGAGCAAAGCGGCGAAAACGATCCCGATAAAGGCATTACAATGGGCTTATTTAGTTATCCGATACTGATGGCGGCCGATATTCTGATGTTTAATGCCAACAAAGTGCCGGTCGGTAAAGATCAGGTTCAGCATATTGAAATGGCCAGGGATATTGCCGGGCGTTTTAACCACATTTATGGTGAACATTTTACCTTGCCCGAGGCTGTAATTGACGAAAATGGCGCTACATTGTCAGGTCTGGATGGCCGTAAAATGAGCAAAAGCTATAACAATACGATCCCCTTATTCGAGTCCGAGAAAAAACTAAGAAAGCTGATCAATAAAATCAAAACCAATTCTTTAGAACCAGGAGAGCCAAAAGATCCGGATGGCTGCACTTTATATAGCATTTATAAGGCTTTTTCTACGGCGGATGAAGTGCTTGAAATACGTCAACGTTATGCGGAGGGCATTGCCTGGGGTGAAATGAAACGGATATTATTCGAACATATTAATGACCATATTACCCCGGCGAGAGAACGCTATGAAGCTTTAATGCAAACACCCGGACATATTGAGGAGCAATTGCAAGAAGGCGCACTTAAATCACGTGCTGTCAGTGCCCCTTTTATCAAGGAATTACGCAAAGCAGTTGGCATTTCCAGGATTTCATTGTGAAAAAAGCAAAGTTCAGCGACTGGCTCAGGCAATCACTCATATTCATAGGCCGCGGGCCCTGGGTTTGGGCCGGATATACGTTGTTTACCGGCATTATAATGATACTCGGACGGGGCTCGTTGGCATTGGGCATTTTACTATCCGTGACCAGTTTATTTGCTGGTGTCGGTGTTGCCAAATATATTGACCTAAAGTATTCGGCTGAAAATCCGGTAGGTTTTTACTGGGCAATCAATAAAAGTTTACCGTTAGCCTTGTTGGCAGCAGTCAGCATAGTGATTTTTTGGTTTGTGTTTATGGCAATTGCCAATATTTTTTCAGGTGAACTCTATAAAATAGGTCAGTTCTTCTTTAACTGGGAGTTAACGCCGGAGAATATGAGTGATCAATCAATGCGCGAAACAGCAAACTGGATTTACGGCTATGCCAATGTGACACTGATGTTTGTTCTGTTAATGCTGACCACCTTTGCCAGTTGGTTCAGCTACCCGTTGATGCTGTTCAAAAATTATAGCTGGAGCGAGGCAAAAATACGGGGTAATCTGGCGGTTTCCAAACATCAGAATGCAATGTATAAACTGCTGGGATTTATATTTGCCGAAGCGATATTCTGTACAACTGTAACACCCTTGTTAACCCCGGTTTTATATATGCTGACTTCAACGATGATGTATGTTACTTACAAGGGTATTTTTGAGGCCGGTAAATAATCAAGAGTTAAGCGGAGATTTACCAGCTCGACATAAGCGCCGGTTTCTGCAGCTTCAATATAAACTAAATCGTGGTCTGACTTTATCCGGTATGCATAAGCAATATGGCTGGCGTTGGGTGTTCATCATAAAGCTGTTTAAGATTAAGCAGCACTTCGTTTTCATCAGCACAGGTAACAATAACTCCAATGAAGCGGGATTTCTTTATGATTTTTTCTATTGTCTGCCTGGATTTGACACAATTCACTAATCGATCTCTTAATATGAATGCCTTATGATAACAATTCAGCCACATTCTGCTGAAAAAATTCAGCTTCGGCTCACCCGAAATGTCTTGACTGCGGGAAAGACCATCGCTACGCTACAGCGCTGCGCCGAATTCGGCGCTGTTCAGGCCTATCGAGGAAAGCTGCAGCATCCCGAGCTTGAGCGGTTTTGATTGCTTGTCGATAAACTGTGCGAATTGATCATGGAAAGCATGAACAACAGATTTCACCTGTCCTTCTCAACCTGGTTGGTTACCATACAAACCGTACTTTAAATAATTACACTCGTAAAAATCTGTAGCTGTATAATCAGGTTTGATCAGGTATAATTTTTCCGATTACGACGAGATATTCAAATCAAATAATGTCAAAAAATATATTATCTCTGCACCATGCCAGTGTTATTGTATCCAATATTGAGGTATCACGGGCGTTCTACTGTGATATTCTGGGTTTACAACAGATTGAACGGCCTGATTTGGGTTTCCCGGGCGCCTGGTTTCAAGTTGGCACCCAGCAAATTCATTTGCTGGAGCTGGAAAATCCGGATCCGGTAACGGGGCGTCCTGAACATGGCGGCCGGGATCGTCATTTTGCCTTCAACGCATTGGCGCTTGCGCCTGTTAAGGAAGCTTTAAATAAGGCGGGTATTGCTTATACCATGAGCAAATCCGGACGAAAAGCCCTATTTTTCC
Organism: Methylococcaceae bacterium; assembly: GCA_024636875.1. Classification (GTDB taxonomy): domain Bacteria; phylum Pseudomonadota; class Gammaproteobacteria; order Methylococcales; family Methylomonadaceae; genus JAGXGJ01. The sequence continues at coordinate 25,143 of JAGXGJ010000150.1, forward strand.
GTGATCCTGACGGAAATGCTATAGAGATTATTGAACAAACATAAACTCCGGCATTTGCTATGACGGATTCTGTAGTTTTTTAAGTACGCTCTTACCTATAAAGTTTGCGAATTCTTCAAAATTTTCGTACTCCATCTTTTGAGCGTAACCTACCAACTCATTTATCATTTTTTTGGTTTCTGCTATTTCCTCATGGCTTCTGCCGCAACCTTCGCAGTGAGTCCCTTCATAAGTGCATTTGCCAGAAATACATGGACTAAATTTCATTTTATACTCTCCAGGTGTCTTTCAATATTATGCGCTCGGTATGCTATCCAGATCATTGTGGCATCTAGTACACCAAACCGGAAGTTCGTGACCAAATATTTTACGCTACCATGACTTTGCCTTGATAAGTCCACTTGAAAGGCTTAGCCATAGTGTCGTTAAAATAATCAATGAATGCCATGATTTTCTCTTTCAACGGAGAAAGGGGTCAAAACGGAGAAAGGGGTCACACAAACGGAGAAAGGGGTCAGGAGAAAGGGGTCAAGTCTTGACATTACCGCAGAAAGGGGTCAAGTCTTGACATCGTTTATCACCGCTCACTGTTTATCACCCTACTCACCGTAGAATAATGCACTTCAGCCTTGCGCGCAATATCCGCCATACTGTAGCCATGTACAACGCAAGCCTTTCGTATCGCCTCATCGCGCAATGCCTTGCTTGCCTTGACTGGCTCATTGAATAGC
>JAGXGJ010000151.1 GCA_024636875.1 Methylococcaceae bacterium
GCGCTTATTACTGACTTTTTAAGCGTAAATTCTGGCTCACCCGTTGGGTGAATAACTTTGGGAGGTAAAATCATGGCTCGGCTCAAAAAGTACAAGCCTTACAGATTTTATGTTTTTATTCAACTGCGGTTTTTAGGTTCATTATTTCTTACCTAAAAAACGTATGATGGCTTCTTTATGAGGCAGGAGATAGTGATTTTTGATCCAGATGCTCGCAACAGCGGCCAGCATTAAACCGCAGGAAGCAAGAGTCACATAGATAAGATGCTTTAACTCGGACATTTCCCGCATTAATTGCTCATTAGCGATCGCAACTTTCTCTTTTTTTACCGGCTCTGAGTAAGCTCGCAGAACTTTAACATCATTTTTCAAGTCCTCTATCGTTCCTAATGCATTAGAAACCGTGCCCATTCGAATACTCTGCTCAAGGGTTCTCAATTTGCTTTCGATCGAACCACTGACTAAACCAACAAACTGCCCTTTCAGGGTATTCACTTCGGCAGACAAAACCGGATTCATATCAGCAATATTGGCTTCGTATTTTTTATAGCTTGTAACGTCATTGTCAGGAAATATGAAAAAACCGGCAGTAACAATGACTGTCATCAAGAAGAAAACCGTAGCCATTAACCATCGATTTACTTTCATCAATCCCTGATGCGAAGGTATTCTTTGCAGAACCACAACCTCTGATTTCGTCTCGCGTATATCACTCATTATTTACTTCCTCTCAAACCAGGTACAGACATGCTTCCCGGCCGGACATTGTTATTTTTATAGGAACTGCCTGACAGATAATTATACAAGTTAAATAACATTTGTCCTGTGTTTTTATTGGCAGTTTCAACGCAATTGCTTGGCGGCGGCTATGCGCATTCTCAGCGCGTTTAATTTGATAAAACCTTCGGCATCTTTTTGATTATAGGCGCCGCCATCATCTTCAAACGTGGCAATACTTTCATCAAACAGACTGTCGGTAGCAGACGCTCTGCCAACAACAATCACATTGCCTTTATAAAGCTTAAGACGTACCTTGCCATTCACAGATACCTGCGACGCATCAATCATGGTTTGCAGCATAAGGCGCTCAGGGCTCCACCAATAACCGTTATAGATCAACGAGGCGTAGCGCGGCATCAACTCATCTTTCAAATGCGCCACTTCCCTATCCAGGGTTAATGACTCAATTGCCCGGTGCGCCTTAAGCATCACCGTACCGGCAGGCGTCTCATAACAGCCCCGTGATTTCATACCTACATAGCGGTTTTCAACAATATCCAGTCTGCCGATACCATTATCACCCGCTACCTTGTTCAATTTTTCCAGGATCGTGGCAGGCGTACAAGGAACGTCATCAAGCGCAACAATATCACCTTGCCGATAAGTCAACTCAATATAAGTCGCTTGATCGGGCGCGGCTTCAGGCGACACCGTCCAGCGCCACATGTCTTCTTCTGGTTCCGCCCAGGGATCTTCCAGGATACGGCCTTCATAAGAGATATGCAGTAAATTGGCATCCATTGAATAAGGCGACGTCTTGCCTTTTTTCATTTCTACAGCAATACCATGTTTTTCGGCATAAGCCAGCAGGGTTTGCCTGGAGTTTAGGTCCCACTCACGCCACGGCGCGATGACCTGTATATCGGGTCGTAAAGCATAAGCGCCCAACTCAAAACGTACCTGATCGTTGCCTTTACCGGTCGCGCCATGAGCAATAGCCGTTGCGCCCGTTTCGTTGGCGATTTCAATCAAGCGCTTGGCAATTAGAGGACGAGCAATCGATGTCCCCAGCAGATATTCGCCTTCATAAACCGTGTTGGCACGAAACATTGGAAAAACGTAATCACGGGCAAAGTCTTCCCGCAAATCTTCAATATAAATATCTTTAATGCCCGCAGCTTTGGCCTTGGCACGCGCAGGTTCGACTTCTTCGCCCTGGCCTAAATCGGCCGTAAAAGTGACAACTTCACAGGCATAAACGTCCTGTAGCCATTTCAGAATAACGGAAGTATCCAAACCTCCGGAATAAGCCAATACAACTTTATTTATTTTTGACATAGCGTCTTTAGTACCCCGAGTAAAAATACATGGAATTATACCCGAAAATTAACTGTTCGGCAGAAGCAATGACAAGGCATCAGCAGGGCAATTTGCCGGTATAGATTAGTATGATGTTATTACATGCTTGCCTTGCAAAGATTACTCATAAATAATGTACAAAATCCTGGTTTGATCTAAAATTCAGCTTAACTATAAATAATATTTATTGCAAAACACGCCTTTATGATACGATTTTTATTTTAGTTTTATTGAGAGTTTAAAATGACCAAGACATCCTCTAAATCAGCGGCCAAACCCGGCGCACCAACTACTCCAGAAACCGATACTGATGATGATATTTTTGAAGGCGGCGAATATGTGTCGCTTTCTGAAAGCATCGAAGAAGAAACGGTAAAAAGAGATTCACGCAGAAAAATTGAAATTTATTGGGAAAAGAAACGCTTGAAAGAGCAATTTGAAGATTTCGATGAATCTGAATTTGGCTTCTGAATACCTGGAAATTAATCAGTTGACTCGCTGTGTCACGCTTAAAATACAACAAAAAAACTACTATTCAACCTGCACACCAGGCATATTCAGGATTACTGGTAAGCTTGTTGTTATCTTACCTCCACCCCCTCAAGAGCAATTTTCACCGTTTGCCTTCTGATTTGATATCTGTCGCCCGTTAATTCCTTTTTAATTACCTTAACATCCTGATTTTTGCATGCCCAGGCAATAAATACGGTGCCCACGGGTTTTTCTGCTGTGCCTCCGTCGGGTCCTGCTATACCGGTCACGGCAATGGCGCAATCCGCATCACTGTGAGCTAATGCACCATCGGCCATTTCTGCTGCCGTCTGTGTGCTCACAGCGCCGTATTTTTCCAGCGTCTCCGGGTTAACACCTAGCATTTGCACCTTTGCTGCATTACTGTAAGTCACAAAACCCCGGTCAAACCAGGCTGAACTTCCAGAAACTTCGGTAATTATTTGAGCAATCCAACCGCCGGTACAGGATTCGGCGGTGGCAATCTTTTTTTCTTTCGACTTTAGTAACAGGCCCAGTTGCTGCGCAAGTTCGAATAATTCATTCTCCATGATGTTGCCTCGTGCGACTTCAGATAAAATAGAACCATGAGTATAAAACAAAAACCCGCCGGCCCTCACACGCCGATGATGCAGCAATATTTGCGCATCAAATCAGATCACCCTGATACCCTTTTATTCTACCGAATGGGGGATTTTTATGAACTTTTCTTTGATGATGCTAAAAAAGCCTCGCAATTATTGGATATTACATTAACCAGTCGCGGACAATCGGCAGGATTACCCATTCCTATGGCCGGCATACCCTGTCACGCGGCTGAAGGTTATCTTGCCAGACTTTTAAGAAACGGCGAATCCATCGCAATTTGTGAACAAACCGGTGATCCTGCAACCTCTAAAGGACCCGTCGAGCGTAAGGTTGTGCGGATTGTTACGCCGGGCACGGTCACCGACGAAGCCTTGCTTGAAGATCGGACAGATAATCTGCTGGTTGCCGTATGCTCGCTCCCAAACTCCAGCCATGGAACTCAGCGAGGCATTGCCAGCCTGGATGTAACCAGTGGCCGTTTTATATTACAACAGGTGGAATCTGAAGATCAGTTGCTTAGTGAACTTAGCCGTCTTAATCCGGCGGAATTGCTGTTTAGCGAAGACTGGCCGCTGCCTTCAATCCTGCAACAACGCAGCGGTTTATGCCGAAGACCGCCCTGGCATTTTGAGCAGGAAAGCGCCAGACAAAGCGTGTTAAAGCAGTTTAATACGCTTGATTTAAAGGGCTTTGGTTGTGATGGCTTGCCTGCCGCTATTGCTGCCGCGGGTGCTTTGCTGCACTATGTTAAAGATACCCAGCAAAGCGCATTACCCCATATTCAGGGCATCCGCACGGAAAGCAGTGATGACAGCATTTTGCTGGATGCCGCCAGTCGCCGCAATCTTGAACTGGATTATCATCCTTCTGGGCAACTCCAATACACGCTGTTCGGCGTATTGGACAAAACCGCCACGGCGATGGGCAGCCGCTGTTTACGGCGCTGGATCAACAGACCTTTACGCGATCATCGCATTCTCAATAATCGCTACGCCTGTGTTGATGCGTTGCTCAATGGCAATATGTATCAGGATGTGCAAAACCACCTGCGGCAAGTGGGCGATATTGAAAGGATCAGTTCGCGCATAGCCTTAAGGTCAGCGCGTCCCCGCGATTTATTGGTATTACGCAATACCCTGGCAGTATTGCCCGATTTGCAACTGGTGCTTGCGGCCAGCAATAATATCCAACTTGTCCACACAGCAAAACAAATCGGCGAACTACCGGAGCTATTAAAACTGCTGCAACAAGCCGTCATTGATAATCCACCGGTGCTTATTCGTGACGGCGGTGTAATTGCACCGGGCTATAATCAGGAACTGGATGATTTGCGTAACTTAAGCCAAAACGCCGATCAGTTTCTGATTGACATGGAAACCAGAGAAAAAGCGGCAACCGGCATTAACAATCTAAAGGTCAATTACAATCGCGTGCATGGCTATTATATTGAGATTTCCCGCTTGCACTCTGAAAAAGTACCGCCACATTACACCCGTAAACAGACCTTAAAAGGGGCTGAACGGTACATTACCGAGGAATTAAAATCGTTTGAAGACAAGGTGCTCAGTGCTAAAGACAAGGCATTGTCTTTTGAAAAGTTTTTGTATGAAGAGTTGCTCACACTCATTTCAGCTTCATTAATTCCTCTTCAACAGTGCGCCGCCGCCCTGGCTGAGCTGGATGTCCTGGTCAATTTTGCCGAACGTGCCGAGACCTTGACTTTATCGCAACCAACTCTGGTTGATAAACCCGGCATAACCATTGAAGGCGGCCGGCATCTGGTCATCGAACAGGTTTCCGACATTCCTTTTGTGCCTAACGATCTGTTGCTTTCCAGCCAGCGCCGCATGCTGATCATCACCGGCCCCAACATGGGCGGCAAATCGACCTATATGCGACAGGCTGCGCTTATCATCTTAATCGCGCACATAGGATCTTACGTGCCGGCGTCAACCCTGACCTGCGGCCCTATCGACAAGATTTTCACCCGAATTGGCGCTTCCGATGATCTGGCCAGCGGCCGTTCCACGTTTATGGTCGAGATGTCAGAAACCGCTAATATTCTGCATAACGCCACCTCAAAAAGCCTGATTTTAATGGATGAGATAGGCCGCGGCACCAGCACTTTTGACGGCTTGTCTTTAGCCTGGTCGTGTGCCGATCATCTGGCCAAAGAAACCAGAGCCTTTACGCTGTTTGCCACTCATTATTTCGAATTAACCCTACTGGCCGATGAACAGAAGACTATTCATAACGTGCATCTGGATGCCATGGAACACGGCGACAAGATTATTTTTTTACATGCCGTTAAAGACGGTCCGGCCAATCAAAGTTACGGCTTGCAGGTCGCCTCTCTGGCTGGGGTACCACGTTCGGTTATAGATAAAGCCAAAACCAAACTGCGGCATTTGGAAGATCATGCATACAGTGAAAAACAATCCGCGACAGGCGTTAACCAACTGGATTTGTTTGCATTTAAAGAATCGCATCCAGTCATAGACTTGCTTGAAGAAATAAAACCCGACGACCTTAGCCCCAGACAGGCATTGGAATTAATTTATCAGCTAAAGACGATGATATAATTATTATAATCCTGTTCGATATCTACAATATTTATAGCAAGGCTTAGGGCAACCCAGACTCTCGGGCATATATACTGTCAGGAATAAACTGCTCAAGTATCAAGCCGTGCTGGAAGCGTTTCTGGCCGATTGGTAACAATCATGTTTTCACACGATGAGAGAAGGCCTTTGATACTCATGACTTGACATATTTTATTGGAAAATTGCCTCGCGCCTTTGACTCGTCACAATATGACAAGCGGGGATTTTTCCAGAGTTTCAAGAAAAAAAATCGTTGGCCATAAGCAGCCATTTCACGAGCGCCGCGTTAAGATCATTGCGAATAATTTCTTCCCAAGCTACATGGCTTAATTTTTAATTGATTATGATCGAACTAACAGCGTGGCTGACTGGTCTCAAAAAACAAATAACCGGCTTGAGACTTATTGCCGGCAAACCACCTTCGTTTTGGACAGCCGCTTACTTACCGTTCCTTGGGTTTCTTCTCCGTGAGGAGGCAATTTTGGCTACCCGCTTCCAAGTTCGGCTTCTCCACAAGGGTGATCCCTCTATTGGTTTGAAGGAAAAAACGATGAAATCCGATATTGGAAGATGGGCTGTGGTTATTCTCATTAGCTTTCTTATGTTCGGTTGCTCAAGCATACGCGCGAGGACTGAAACCTCCGATAAGGAATGGAAAGTCTATCCCGGGCTTCAGCAGGATATAAAAGAGACGGGGGAGCTTTTCAGCGGCGAGCGTTTGGAACCGGACTGGGTCAAAGGGCTGATAGCAACCATGCTTATTGCCGACCTGCCTTTCTCAGCGGTCTTCGATACGCTTGCGGCGCCCTATGATCTATATCGGATTTACACCCCGAAGAACTCCGGAAAAGCCAACGAATCATCGGGACAGTCATCAACGCAATAAGGCAGAGTGCTGCCGATAGTAACGAAAAACGCTCACGTTAAGCAAAAAAACAAAGTGCCTTTAAGTTATAAAGCAGGGCGTGTTTTTACTTACCACTAGCAAGTCATGTCAAAACCGGATCAAAAAAAAACCCGGACACTGATGTCCGGGTTTTTCAATTAAGCGCTTGGCAATTCCCTACTTTCGCATGGCAAACTGCCACACTATCATCGGCGCTAAGCGGTTTCACTTCCGAGTTCGGGATGGGATCGGGTGGTTCACGC
>JAGXGJ010000152.1 GCA_024636875.1 Methylococcaceae bacterium
ACAGAAAAACACTGATAAAACATTATGTTGCGCGAGGCTGGCACTTCACCCAAATGGTGTCACAAAGAATTGATGTAACTAGTTGTTTATTCGTGTAAATCCGTGTTCATCTGTGGCTAAACTGCGCTTTCTAGGATAAATATATCACCATGACTTATAGAGTCCGACGTTGGTAAAGCGACACAAAGTCCCCTCTCCCTTTGGGAGAGGGTTAGGGTGAGGATATTACAAAGGTCGCTTTACCAACTTTGGCTCCTATACGAACACAGTGCTGCACTAGTAGTTCGTCATTTTAATTATGACGGATAAAACTGGAGTAGCTATTCAGTCCCCCTCTTTGAAAAAGAGGGGTTAGGGGAGATTTTTTAAATAAATCCTCCTCAATCCCCCTTTTCCAAAGGGGAAAGTGAATATGCGACTGCTGGCTAACTCTAATTTTACACGACAAAACAATGCTGACTGAGTACTAGGCAGGCATTGGCAGCAACTTGGCTTCAGCTTTAATGCTATCCGCCTTACCCCAGGCAGTAACGCCTTCAACAAACCATTTGCTGCTGCCCGGATGGGTTTTGACCACATCATATTCTGCGTAAAAACTGCCATCGCTATTAAACTGAAGCCTGCCGATACGCTGCTTTGTAAACTCATCGTACCAATAGCACGTCAAGTTTTGCTCTCCCGTATACGGGTCTTTGATGAGTTCAAAACTGGCGTCATCGTAATTCGGATAGTGTTTTATTTCTGCGGCGGCAAAACCCAGCTTGTTGATTTCTTCACTCAGCCGCCGGCATACACGTTCTGCCAGTTGGCGATTGATAGTGAGGTGCCTGGATAAATCCATTATTCAGTCACTCCCGCCGCTAAATCCAAAATCACTGAAGCGCCTGAAAGATCTTCCGGGTCCAGTTGTTGCAGATGCGACAAAACAAACTGCGCATCCACAGTAAAGCCAAGTCTTAATTTTATAAATGCCAGCGCCTTCAGCGTATAGAGATAAAACAGGGTGCTGTAATTGGCATACAAGTTCCATTTATGCAGGTTTTTGACCAATTGACGATAGTCGTTTGGAAAACCGCCCTGTTTTGCCGATTCCTCCAGGCCTGCCAAAACAATCCGTTCGGCATCAACAAGACGTTTCTGGAAGAAATAAAATTTATACAGCGCAAAATACGTCTGCAAACAATGGCTATCCAGTGTTTGCGCCTGTAAAAACAGCGTTTCTGCCTTGCTTTGGTCTACTGAACTTGCGGCTACAGCAGCTTGCAGAAGATGATTGACTTCAGCGGGTATAGACGGGCTGAAAAGTACCCGCTCCTCAATAAACGCAGCTGAACTCATTACCAGACCTCGGCAGGCACCATCAGGCTGGCAACCGGCTCGCCGCCGAGCAGATGCTGCTCGATGATGGTTTTGACATCGTCTTTTTTCAGCCTGCCGTACATAACCCCTTCCGGATAAACCAGAACGCTCGGGCCCATCATGCAAGGCCCCATGCAGCCTGTATTGGTCAGGCCGATTTTTTCAAACAGATTCCGGGCTTGTATTTCATTCATGAATTCATTCATGATTTCGGCACAACCGGTACTGGCGCAAGAACCTCTGGGATGCCCCTGCGGCCGGTTTTGGGTGCAAACAAATACATGTTTTTCTGGTCTGGGCATAATCGTGATCCTTCTAAAAAATTAAGTGGTGTAACTACTCAGCAGTAAAAATAAAAGGCCACAGATTCACAGATTAAATTTATGAAGGATTCAAAAGTAACTAAAAAGTCATTTTTAATCTGTGAATCTGTGGCAACAAAACACCAGCTGAATTGTTACTAAGCAGCTTGTTTATGTTCGTGAGAAAAACAGTCTTTTGGACACACTCTGGAGCAAGCTTCACAGCCGATACAATCAAGTCTGTTTTTTATACTCATGACCATGCTGTTGTCATCATCGTCTTCAAAATCGCCATAATCATCATCAAAGTCTTCCGGATCGAGTGCTTCGGCTTTTTCCACCAGATCGAAAACATCGCGCGGGCAGACTTTAAAACAACGGCCGCAACCTATGCAGGTAGTTTGATTGATGTCAGTCACATAAGCAGGCGTCCATTCCGTGCCGCCAAAGGTTACGCCGGTTACAAATTCAGGCATGATTAGTCTCTCCGTCAAGCCGCTTCAGTTTGCGCGGCATTCAGTTTTTGATTGGCTTCATCCCAGGCCTTGCAGGCCTCATAGGTTGCTTGCGCAATTCCCATAAGCTCACCGTAAGCATCAGGCAAACGATCTTCAATCAGGTCATGCAATTCCATAGCCTGTTCACTGGCCAGACGTTTGGTCTTTTTGACTTCTTTTTCCAATTTTCTCAATTCTTCAGGGGTCATGGAAATACTCCTTAATCGGTGGCGGCGTTGTGATATTTTTCGATCAAGCCGAGTGCTCGCTCAATCGCCTTGTCGCTTTTTTCGCACAGATCTTCCAGACTTGAAAAGCCAAAACGATGGGTATCACGCAATATCTTGTCGACTACAATCAATTTTCCGACCATGATTAACGCCCGGCCAAAACCTTCATGGGTGATATTTATTATTGGCGCCGCCATTAAGCCGGACTTTTTTTCAATAAGCGTGGCCAGAGAGTTGTAATAGGCTTTTAAACGGGCGATAGTAATTTCTTCCGGATCACCGATGACAGGGATGTTTTTTTTACGCTCCCTGGTCAACACGACAGGATCGATGATTTTTGCTTCCGGCCAGCCCTCATAAGTATCGTAGGTGTCTATAGCACGGAGCTGTTTAATATAATCTTTTACGATATCGGAATTTAGATTGGTATCGTTTTCTTGTACAACCAGTTCAGCAGTGGCCATGTTGTTTTCTCCTAACTCTATAATTAATTAACCCGGGTTAGCGTAGCGTAACCCGACATTTGCAAAATTTTCGGACTTCGCTACGCTAATCCGGCCTACATTTTTATCGTTTTCATCGTTCCCAAGCTGGATCTTCATTGCCATTGAGCTGGCGATTTAGTTCCTTCTCCCTTGAGGGAGAAGGTCAGGATGAGGGGGATTATAAAAAGCATTTTTCATTCCCCCTCACCCCGGCCCTCTCCCGAAAGGAGAGGGAGTTTTCTTCCTTAACTTAAGGCAGTGAAACAGAAGCCTGGGAACGCGCAGATATATCATTCATCCCAACCTTCATCTTCCATTTTGTCAAAACGGCTCTCCTGAGCTCTGTCGAAGGACTCGGGATCGGGACTTTTGTGTTGATTAATCGCTTTAGCCAGCCAACTGGAAGGCCCTGCCTTGATTTCATTTTGCAGATCAACAATCAGGTCTTTAATCTTGCTGCCATCATGGACCTTGACTGGCTGGATATTTTTAGCGATCAGCTGATTAATTGCCGAGCCGCCAATGGCCTGGCAATAAACCGCAGCACAGCCGCCCAGTAAGTCAATCTTGACGGACAGCTTGTCTTCATTGCCGTCCTGGCTGAGTTCGCCGAACTGGGCCGCTTCAAGCAGTTCAGAATTTTCCATATCAACGGCATAGACGGCGAAGAATTTGGCAGAGCCAAAATGCTGGTTGACAGTTTCCATATCGGTAGTGGCAAAAGCTACTTTTAATGCAGTTTCCATAAGTTTCCTTTTATCAGTAGATTGCACAATGTGCATACGCCGGGTTAATGACATGACAGCGCTTGACCGGTATGTCCGGTGAGTTCGCTGGCCGGTTTTTGGGCATAGACTGAATGATAAACCGGGATTTCTTCATGCGAATAATTGATGACCAGATTGGCCAGATCAAACAGCGTCTGCCGGGTGCCGCGATAACCAATCCAGGTTTTCTGATAGCCGCCGATAATGTCATATAACGGAAATCCGGCCCTCAAAATGGGCGCACCCAGTCTTCCGGCAGTATCAACCGCATGGGAGTTGCCAATAACCAGTTGCACTTTATTGGCTTTGCCAATGATTTCCATATCTTCAAGATCGCCAATTTTGATGCTGGCAGCGGGAATTCGCGCCAGCAACGGCACATTGCAGGAGGTAACGGCGGCAACGACTTCCGCGCCCATTTCCTGAACCAGATCAACAAACGCAGCCAGCAAGTCCGCATCAGCGGCAATGGCAATCCGTAACTGGCCGAGCATAAAATGCGTGTCCAGCATCGCGTCCTGTAATTGTGAGCGCTGCCGTTCAATGCGTTCGGGGACTTCCCGGCCGCTGATTTCAGCCAACGCGCTAATCAGTTTGTCATTGGCTTTCAAGCCGTAAAGATGATCCAGGCTGTAAGTTGGCACCCCCGTTCTTGCTTCCAGCAATTCAGCCGCTTTATAAAGAGAAGCGCCGATAACCACTGTCGCCAGTGCATCGCCCAGCGTCGCCATCTCGGATAGCGGGGTGCCGCCGATAGTCACCGGGCTGAAATCCTCAGCCGTCAGACAGCCATCCAGTGAATCGGAAATATCGGGTACAAAAACAGGCCGGAGCTGGAATTGTTCAAATATATCCCGAAGTGCTTCCAGATCGCCTGGCGTCAGCATGTAACTGACCAAGACATTGACCTGGCGTTCCGGCAACTGCTCCCTGCGTTGCTCTACCTCCTGCATCCATGCAGTCGTGCGTTTACCCGGGTAAGTACCTGCCTCTTTGGCATCGGGCACCAAAGCACGGATTATTTCGGTGAGGGTCGCCGCATAGCCGGTCTCTACACTGCCGGTAAAATCAGGGGTATTGACGGCGACAACGGCAACATCGGAAAATTCCGGGTTGGCTTCTCTAAACTCACGAACATTTCGCTGCACATCGCAGCCTTGAGTCTCCGCCAGGCCGGTCGTCAAAATAGTAATCAGCGCCGGGCGGGATTTTTCGGCAATGGTTCTAATGCCTTCGCGCACATTTTCATCGGCGCCCATCACCGAACTGCCCTGATCCATCGCCGTGCTTTGCAAAGGAATCGGTTCTCTGAAATGGCGCACAAAAAACACTTTGGCAAAGGCGGTGCAGCCTTGCGAGCCATGCAGCATCGGCATGGCGCGATTAAAACCCAATGTCGCCAGCGAGCCGCCAATGGGCTGGCTGGCTTTCAGCGGATTGACTGATAATGCTTTGTTTCGTTTCAGGATGTCAGCCATTATCCAGCCTCCACCATTCTATTACCCCCCTTTAACAAAGGGGGGCCAGGGGGGATTTGGGGGATTTTGATTTTCCAGGGCGCCGGAGCTCTAACCGCTTCCCATACCGGGCTTTCAATAGTCAGCGCCAGTTGGCGAACCAGCTCCAGCATGCCCTGATAGCCTTCATAACCAAATTCACGTTCCTGGTTTATATCCAGAAACGGAACCTTGGCTTTTAACGCCGTGTACATATTACGGCCTCCGGCGATCAGAATATCGGCCTTATAATCATGGACGATTTTCAGCAACGCTCTGGGGCTGCCGTCGTCGATCATCACGGTATCCTCGCCCATCAGTTCACGTATTCTGGCTTTATCCTCTTCAGTGGATTTCTTGGTGCCTGTGGCTACCACCACCATGCCCAAATCCTGCAAGGCGGAAATCACCGACCAGCTTTTTACGCCGCCGGTAAATAACAGCACCCTCTTGCCTTTCAATCGGGCTTTCCACGGCTCCAGTTCTTTTCTGATCCGGGTTTCTTCGCGCAGTATCAGCGCCTCGGTACGTTCTGTTAAATCAGGATCATTTAGCGCTTTGGCGAAATCCCTTAATGCCAGGCTGGTATCGGTAATACCGTAAAAACTGCCTTCAAACCACGGTGTGCCGTACTGTTGCTGTAACTTGCGGGCGACATTCACCATCGCTTTCGAACACACCATCATATTGACTTCCGCCTTGTGCATGGTCTGCACTTCCCGGAAGCGCGCGTCACCCGACAAGGTGCACAGAATACGCAAGCCCAGTTCGTCCAGCAGCGGCAACACATGCCAGAATTCACCGGCAATGTTGTACTCACCGACCAGGTTGACATCGTGTACCTTGATGTCCTGGCGTTGTACCGGCAGTGGATCCGGATCGCGCGTACCGATAACGTATTTAACCATGGCATCGCCGGCAATGCGGTTGCCCAGATTCTTGGTGCCGTAAAATCCTGCGCTGTCGATCGGCACGACCGGAACGCCCCAGCGCTCCTGTGCCGATTTGCATACGGCGTTAATATCATCGCCCACTAATGCCGGAACGCAGGTATTGTAGATAAACACCGCAGGCGGCGAGTAAGTCTCAATAGCCTGTTTGATGGCATGGAACAGACGTTTCTCCGAGCGCCCCATGACAATATCCTGTTCGGTCAAGTCAGTCGTCATGCCGATGCGGTATAAATCCGCTCCGGAAGAGCGTGTGCCCCGGTTGTCCCAGGAACTGCCCGCACAAGCAATAGGGCCGTGGACGATATGAGCGACATCAGCAATAGGCAGCAAGGCAATCTGCGCCCCGTCAAAAGCACAGCCGCCCGCCGAAGCACCGGGTTTTGGCTTGGCGCAACCGGACTTTTCCTTTTTATTATGCTCACAGGCCGGTTCGTCCAGCAATTCGGCAATGTCTTTTGTTGATTTCATGGTTGCTTATACCCGATAGCATTGTTTATATTGCTATATGCAACCATTGTGCCATGTGTTATGGCATTGAATTTATTGGTTTTTGTTGAATGTAGTTTTGTAGGAAAGCTTACAAAACGAATTGATGGCTATAACAAGCGGGCACATTGAAGCAATATTGCCGGTTCGTAGAGACCGAAGGAAGAGCCATTTTGTACAAATGTACATCGGCTTTAATGCGAATTAAGAGCTAAAAATCCAAGGTGCAGAAAATATAGAGTCCGGCGTTGGTAAAGCGACACAAAGTCCCCTCTCCCTTTGGGAGAGGGTTAGGGTGAGGGTATTACAAAGGTCGCTTTACCAACTTTGGCTCCTATAATTCATATTTTACAGAGGTGACAAGACTTTGCCGCCAGGCCCGGCTATTGATCAGTTTTAATTCGAGACTGTCCCTGAATTGTGGCTACGATACTTCTGCTGCCGCCCCGGTTGCGATGCTCACAAAAGTAAATGCCCTGCCAGATACCCAGATTAAGAGCGCCATTAGTAACAGGAATACTGACGCTGCAACCAAGAAGGCAATTCTTTATGTGGGCAGGCATGTCGTCGTCGCCTTCATAGTCATGCCGGTAGTAAGGGGCTTTTTCAGGCACAAATTCATTGAAGTGGCTTTCCAGATCCTGCCGTACTGTCGGGTCGGCATTTTCATTGATCGTCAATGAAGCCGATGTATGTTTGAGGAAAAGGTGCAGCAACCCGCAATCGATTGCTCCTAATTCCGGAATAGCCCTTGTTATTTCATCCGTAATCAGATGAAACCCTCTGTTTTTTGCTGATAATCTAAATTCTTTTTGTAGCCACATTTGCAAAACCTGCTGCATTATTTTGACCAATCCGCTGCCTGTGCCTTTGCCTCGGGTTGACTGGGGACTTTATTAAAATTCGGCAACAATATAGAGTCCGGCGCTGGTAAAGCGGCACAAAGTCCCCTCTCCCTTTGGGAGAGGGTTAGGGTGAGGGTATTACAAAGGTCGCTTTACCAACTTTGGCCCCTATAATAACCGCCTGCTTTGTAATCCCGGCAGGCAAGATTCTCACAGCGGCATCGCACCGATAAGCCGGCCAAACGCCTCGACCTGCCGCCAGTCAGTAAAGTCAATCACTGCCTTGGGATCAGTCGGTCCTCCGGTTATAAACATGATGAGCCGGATCATCAGACGATCGAAAAAGCGGTATTTAGGATAGTCCAGTTTGCCGGCAAATACCGCCAGCTCCCTGGGACGCCAGGCTATCTGTTTAAGAAATTTAAGCAGGTAAGGATTGGTATCAGGCTGGTTCTTTTCCGGCTTCCGGGCAACGATATTGACTGAAAAAAAGGCGTTGGGCTTGCTATCCAGAAGCCGCTTGTTACGGTTAATGAAGCCGGTAATTCCCGGGCTGTGCTTGCCATAACGAATGCTGGCGCCAATAACAATCTTGTCAAAAGTTTGCAAATCAACCTGGAATTCATCGTTAACAGAAACCAGTGTCACCTGATGCCCCTGCTGTTCAATCACCTGCTGCAATCGCTCACAAATCTTTATCGTATGACCGTCGGTGGATGCGTAGAGAATAAGAATTTTAGCCACTTTTTCGTTTCCGGGTTGTTTCTGATTAATCCTAAAAACCTTGGTTAGCCACAGATTTACACAGAAAAACACTGATAAAACATTATGTTGCGCGAGGCTGGCGCTTCACCCAAACGGTGTCACAAAGAATTGATGTAACTAGTTGTTTATTCGTGTAAATCCGTGTTCATCTGTGGCTAAACTGCGCTTTCCAGGTTAATCTCTATGATCACAGCTATCTAAACAAATGCCATTGCTTCCTTTTCCCTGGAGAGCCAGCCGGGGGCAAACCAAAACCGGGTATTTATTTCTCGCTCCACGGCCTTACGGGAACTGTAGAGATGCTGTTGGCAGGCGCACCTTCAATCAACTTTCGGCTGATTGCAACATACACCAGGGTGTTGCGTTTAGCGTCAAACAAACGGGTAACTTTCGTGTCTTTAAAAAAAAGGGAGGTGCTTTCGCTGAAGGCTGTTTCTTCTTTCGGCAGCTTGCCCTCGATGATAATTGGACCGACCTGCCTGCAGGCAATAGAAAATTGCGAGGGATCCTCGGCGACGCCGAATGTCCCGGCAATACCGCCGGTCTTGGCCTGGCTGATATGACAGGAGACGCCTTTTACCTTGGGGTCATCAAATGCCTGTACGCAGACTTTGTGGTTTGCGCCGATCAGTTTCCATGCAGTGGTAATACAGCCGATTTCTTCGGCTTGAGCCGCAGGCGCCAGGAATACAAGTAATAATGTGCAGGTTGCAAGTGTTTTTTTCATAGCGATCTCGATAGTTAGCTTATGATTATCCGGGTTTTACTTGCAAGTTTATAACGCAGACCGAATTCAAGGCAATGATATTATCGCCGTAAACTGATTAACCATCCGGAAATCCAGCATTTCCCGGCGGTCTGGATTGCTGCGCGCAAGCTGTAATCTTTAATATGAATTAATCTAAAAACCTTGGTTAGCCACAGATTTACACAGAAAAACACTGATAAAACATTATGTTGCGCGAGGCTGGCACTTCACCCAAATGGTGTCACAAAGAATTGATGTAACTAGTTGTTTATTCGTGTAGATCCGTGTTCATCTGTGGCTAAACTG
>JAGXGJ010000025.1 GCA_024636875.1 Methylococcaceae bacterium
AAATCGCGTCGAGTCATTGGAGAGCATGTGAGCCATCCCCTTGTTGGGTGGCGAACGAGTGACCAGGACGGCTGGGGCTTGCGTAGCAATTTAATTTGTCGCGGTATTTTTGAGGATTTCCACGCTGGGAGCAAGGGAAATCTTTACTCAAAAATAGCGACTCCCCGCAAAGTACTTTTTTCATCACCACCAGGAATGAGAACCTGTTTTCATGATCTTTGAATTAATGTCAATAAGGCATAAATCGCGTTATTGAGCCTAACCCTTTTTCATAATCCTGGCCTTTTCTCGCTGCCAATCGCGGTCTTTCGATGTGGCGCGTTTGTCGTGCAATTGTTTACCTTTTGCCAGACCGATTTCCAGTTTAGCTCGTCCGTTTTTCCAGTACATGGACAGCGGAATCAGTGTATAGCCCTTCCGTTCCACGGAGCCGATCAGTTTATTAAGTTCGTGGCGGTTCAGTAATAATTTTTTAGCGCGCACAGCGTCCGGTTTAATATGCGTGGATGCCGACAGCAGTGCGGAAATATGGGCGCCAGACAGCCATGCTTCACCGCGCTTTAACACGACATAACTTTCTTTGAGCTGAACACGGCCTTCCCGGAGGCTTTTGACTTCCCAGCCTTCTAAAACAATCCCCGCTTCAAATCGTTCTTCAATAAAATATTCATGCCGGGCTTGACGATTGACAGCAATCGTTGCGTTTTGCTGGGTTTTATTTTTTTTTGACTTTTTATCGGCCATAGTGGGTTGGTTTTTGATTTTTAAACTGACGTAAAGCAATAATTTTGTTATTTTACTCGATATTACTGCAATAGTCAGAAAAGCTCACCACGAAGAACACGGAGAACGCGAAGAAAATACCTAAAACTTCGTGTCCTTCGTGGTGATTTTATAACCCTTGAGTTTATACAGGCGCTCAAATGACGGACACAAAAAAATCAGTTCACGGTGCATGGTCATCACGTTTCGCATTTATTCTGGCAGCAACCGGCTCGGCGGTCGGTTTGGGAAATATCTGGAAGTTCCCCTACATTGCCGGAGAAAATGGCGGGGGGGCATTTGTTATTGTTTATCTCTTATGCGTATTGCTAATCGGCATCCCTATCATGATTGCCGAAACCATGCTCGGCAGGCGCAGTCAACAAAATCCTGTAGAGACGATGGAACTGTTGACTGAAGAAGCGGGCGCGGATAAGAACTGGCATTTTTTGGGCTGGATGGGTGTCATTGCAGGCATGTTGATCCTGTCGTATTACAGCGTGATTGCCGGCTGGGCTATGGCTTACATAGTAAAAGCTTTTACCGGCAGTTTTTTTGACGCCGATGCAACGGCGATAAAAGAACTTTTTAATGATTTTGTTGCCAGTCCGGTGCAGTTGATTATCTGGCATTCGTTGTTTATGCTGGCAACCATGCTGATCATAGTGCGTGGTGTTCATAATGGCCTGGAAAAAGCCGTGCAGTTTTTAATGCCGGGCCTGTTTGTATTGATGATATTGCTGGTAGGCTATGCGATGACAACGGGGAGCTATATTCAGGGACTGCATTTTCTATTTAAGCCTGATTTTAGCAAACTGACCGGTGACACGGTATTAACCGCAATGGGACATGCTTTTTTTACGTTGAGTTTAGGTATGGGGGCGATTATGGTTTACGGCTCTTATCTACCTAAAGGTATATCGATTGCCAACACGGTGTTGTGGATAGCAGGCGCTGATACAGCAGTGGCTTTATTGGCGGGCATTGCTATTTTTCCGATTGTTTTTGCTAATGATTTACACCCCGGTTCCGGCCCCGGGCTCATTTTTCAAACCCTGCCGATAGCTTTTGGCGCCATGACCGGCGGCTGGTTGATGGGTATATTGTTTTTTGTGATGCTGATGATTGCGGCCTTGACCTCTTCTATTTCCCTGATAGAGCCGGTCGTTGCATGGCTGGTTGAAAATAAAGACTTCAGCCGGGAAAAAGCCAGTATCTGGGCAGGGTTGGCGACCTGGCTGCTAGGCCTGGGTACGGTATTTTCCTTTAATATCTGGTCTGATGTTAAGTTTTTTGACAGAAATATTTTTGAACTGCTGGATTACCTAACCGCCAATTTAATGCTGCCTATCGGCGGATTTTGTATCGCGGTATTTGCCGGCTGGATAATGAAACGGCAACACAGCGAACAAGAGCTGAATATGGCTACTGCGTCAAATTATCAAGTGTGGAAGATTTTGATCAGTTATGTCGCGCCATTAGCTGTATTTTTGGTATTTCTGCATGTAATCGGAGTGCTTTAAATGACGGTTGTTCAAAAAAGTGCATTGGTTAAGTTTTCTGCGCAGCAGATGTTTGACCTGGTTAATGATATCGAAGGCTATCCGCAATTTTTGCCCTGGTGCAGCGGCAGCCGGATTATCAAGCGCGAAGGCGACGTCGTCGAAGCGGAACTCCAGATTTCCAAGGGCGGCTTCAAAAAATCATTTTCAACAAGAAACAGGATCGATTGGGGCGGCAGGATTACGGTTTCTTTGCTTAATGGGCCTTTTTCTTACCTGGAAGGCGTATGGAATTTTATGCCCCTGCGTGAGGATGCCAGTAAGATATCGCTGGATCTGGAATTCGAAATGTCAGGAATGCTGGCCAGCCTTGCTTTTGGAGCTGTCTTTACCCAGATATGCAATACCATGGTGAGTTCTTTTATCAGCCGGGCCAAGCAAGTCTATGGCTGACGTGTTGATGATTGATGTCGAAGTGGCTTACGCTACGCCTGAACAACAAGTGATTCTCGCCCTGAAAATCCCGGAAGGCGCTACTGTCGAACAGGCAATTAACGCATCGGGCTTGCTGAATCATTTCCCGGAAATTGTCCGGGCCGATATTAAGGCCGGCATCTTTGGCAGCGTTTGCAAGCTCGATCAGTCTGTAAGACAGGCCGATAGAGTAGAGATTTATCGGCCTCTGATTCATGACCCCAAAGAAGCCAGGCGGCAGCGGGCGGCAAAGGGATGATAGACGCCTTCATCTCCTCCCCAGCTGGCGAGAGCATGAACAGAGATTTAAAAAGCCGGCAATGATGTGCGGCCACTATAAATGCCCGGTATTAACTTTCGTACCGCTGGACTTCAAATTCCGAGTAATCAATACCATCAGGTAACTATAGTGAATAGGTTAGGCGAATCCAATGTCTTACTTCAGTTTGCAGGCGCTAATTCAAAAATGATTAATTCAGCAGAGTCTTCGCCAAGGTTTTCTACCGACATTAAATGTCCGGATTCCCAGAATACATCGCCGTCAGAGTAGGTGTTGGTTTTGCCACCTTCAACGACTTTCAGTTTGCCCTTGACTACATATCGAGGTCCCGGTCCTTCGTGGCTATGCCAGGGTGTTTTGAAGGCGGGCGGGAATATTACCCGTATTACTTTGGCATCAATGTTGTTACTGGGAAGTTCAACCTTATTGGATAACAGAATCGATCTGTTTAAGGCTGGTTTTTCCTGAGCTGAAACAGCGTGTACATTGATCAATAGTAGAGCAGCAAGCATTATGCGAATAGGCCTTGCTGGTTTGATAGTTGGTATTTTAAACATCTGTTGGCCCTCTTGTTGTGTTTTAAGGAATCAATTATGAGGTAAGTTGTTTTGTTCAGCCATTTGTATTTGTAAGTTTTTTAGTTGAATTATGAGCCATGATAATAACCATCATGAGAACTTTGGACGACAGGCATTGTTATTCCTTTTTGTTGAGGTAATCTTTGATAGAGTGCCACAGGATTTCCGTCCAAATCTTTTAGCGCTTGCTTTAGCGCTTGTTGGTCAAATTCAGGCATGTTCTGCACCGCGCCAGTTCCCGGCTGGCTTGCGGCATACGCACCATCTCTGGCGATATTGTTGGCTTTTTGAATAAGCTTCAACGCTACGTCGAATTTCTGATCCGGCGTTGTTTCCTCGCCTTCCAAATCGGGATGCGCTTCGATATAAAGGACATTGTCCAGCCATCCGACTTTTATTGGCTGTTTGACAATATAGACCGGTGTGCCGACCGGGACCTGACTGGTATAACTCCTCGATGTCTTCAGGGTACATGCGGACGCAGCCATGCGTTATCTGCATGCCTATGCCGTATATTTTGTCGATATCGGTGCCATGTATTTCATAGCCGCCGGGAACCGCGAGGTGCATCATGTAGGCTCCCAGAGGATTGTGAGGCCCCGAAGACACCACGGACGGCAAGGGATCACCATTCGCCGCATGTTCACGCCTGATCGATTCAGGTGGATGCCAGGCGGGATCTTTAACTTTTCTATCAATTCGGGTCTTGCCCAGCGGCGTATTCCAATCCTGCCTGCCGATGCCATGTGCATAGGACATGACCTGTGGGGCCATTCCTTTTTGAGCCGGCGGGTAATAATACATACGGTATTCGGCGATATTTAAGGTAATTCCCTCGTGTGGCGTGTCTGGTAAAATGCGTTTATCTGATAGTCGAATAATCTCGTCCTTTCTGACATGCCAGCGATCAACATCGGGATTCAAACGCACTATTTCTGTTTGTCCCAGAAGAAAGCGCCTGGCTACATCCAGTAAGGTCTTGTCTTGTTCCGCACGCGTTAAAGGCACATCGTCATGGAATTGAGTGATGACACTATCATTACCATTTTCCGGCAATGTGTATGCTGTGGAATTAGCAGTACCGCCAATGATGGACAATACAAGCGAAATAGCACATAGCGAACGAATTTTCATGATGATTAATTTTCTCAGGCTTATTTACAGGATTTAAAATGTCTGGCAAAGCCTAGGACACCAACAAAAAAGTTCCCCAGGTAAGAAAAACGATGCCTACTGTTTTGCTAATTAGCCTTGATTCAAGCGGTATGGTTTTCTCCGATATTACCAACAAGGTGATCAAAGCCATCCCCAGCAGGTTCATCACGCCCACGGCAAACATGATCAGCATTTGTGCCCAGCAACAGCCTAAACAATTTGCGCCATGTTTCAGACCCATTTTAAATGCACCTATGGGCCCATCCTCCCATTCATTCAATAAAAAACCCATCGGGGTTTTGCAGCGTGTTAAACAGGCATTTTTTAGCGGCATAAACTGATAAGAGCCTGCCAAAATTAAAATACCGGCAGCTAATATCGAGTTTTGATTCTCCATCATCGGTGATAACCAGGCCAATCCATGCATTTGCCATTGCAGCAGCGTTAACGCGCTACTGAATAATAGCCAAATTGCCAAATAGGCCGAAGTGAACAGGTAAGCCAGTTTACCGGGTGCTTTGTTTTGTTGCCGGCAAACCCGGGCAAACGCCAGAATCATCGGAATGGCTGAAGGCAACATCATGGCCGCCATCATGACTGCCCACATAAAATAAACTAAAACAAAGTCCATTAAGCGCCATGCCATGGGCTCTGAGGGTGGCATCCACATGCTCGACATCGGTTGATATGTCATTTGGTGATGCTGATAAAACAGATAGCCCCACGCGGCAAAAATCCACACCAGCACAACTGCTAAAATAGAAGTTTGTGCTTTAAACCGGCCCATTACGGCTGGTAAATAAATGCAGAGAAATAACCATTACGCTCAGAAAACGCCCAGTTTTTATCGTAATCTTGATATTGATAATTTTTTGATTTGGCGACAACGGAGGGATGACTTGTAACCACGCACAAGGGTGGATTGTTTATTGTTGCTTGCCCACCCGTTATGCCCTGAATACTTTCAATCTCGGCCTGTGCTATGCCGGGAATAGTCAATTGCCTGCTGTTACCTTGCTCCCGATAGTCAATTTGTACTTTTTTTATACCTAAAACTTCACCAACAAAGCTCATTAAAATGGCCAGATGGCCGCCTTGCTGACCGCTAAAGATTTGCACAATCGCATCAAACTGGCTGTCATCGGCCCGTTCGTCAACATATAGAGCTGCTTGCCAGTTACCATCTGTCATGTGTCCCGGTGAATAACATGCCAAGGCAACATTCAAATCATCCAGCGATTGATCGCCCAGATGTCCTTGTTCTATATGCCACGCTACCAACAGTTTGCAATCCCCTGTTGTGGGGGGTTGTAACCACACACAAGGGCAGGAAGTTAAACAGTTACAGGTTTCAAAATAACTACCTTGCAACCTCCAGTTTTTGGTGTCCGACATGCTAGCTGCTCCTAAAAAGGTTCTTTAAACGGTCTCAAATCCAGTTCATGAGTCCATGCACTGGGGTGTTGTTTATGAATAGCCCAATAGGTTTCGACAATGGCATCAAGTTGCAATAAGCCATCTTTGCCCTTGGCTTTAACATAGTCTGGGAATTGGTTTTTCGCTCGTTCTCCCTCAATGACCCCGTCAATTATCGTATGTACGACATGGATACCTTGCGGTGAAAATTCTCTTGCCATACCTTGCGCTAACGCTCTTAAACCCGCTTTCGCAGAGGCAAAGGCAGTAAACGGCGGTTTTGCTCTTAACGACGCTGTCGCACCGGTAAAAAATAGCGTTCCCCTGTGTTGGCTCTTCATGGCATTTACAGCTTCCTTGCCAAAGAAAAAAGCGCCAAGACAATTTTGCTGCCAAAGTTTGCTAAAGGTGTCTGCATCCATTTCCAGCAAAGGCGAGGGGATATTGCTGTCTACATTATAGGCGGCAATATCAACGCTATAACCATCCAGTTGCGCCATTTTGAACAAATGCGCCACATCGCGCTCAGCTGTAGCATCGGCCAGTACTATGCCGGCGGAGCCGCCGGCTTGCCTGATTTTTTCTGCAATGTTATGAAGTTTGTCTTCGCTTCGACCAGCGATAAAAACGTGTAATCCTTTTCCAGAAAAAAATTTGGCTAGCGAGGCTCCCAGTCCTTGTTCTGGACCAACTCCGATAATAACAGCTGAGCATTTTTGCACCATACCTTATTTTCCAGCCGCTGTAGCTTCTGGAACTTCAATTAACGCACCTGATTTAACGTCATAGATATAGCCGTAAACAGGTATATCGGAAGGCACCAGTGGATGTGACCTGATACGTACAACATCCTCAAGGACGCTTTCTGCCTGATTTTTGATGGTCAACCAATCAATATATTTGGCTTCGGCCGAGCCTGGACCTTCGCAGCAATCATGCCAGCCGCTCGCATCAACAGAGGCGGTTTTTAAACTGCTGGTCAGCAAATCGCGCATGATATCGTCAGTAAAAGTCTCCATACCGCAATCGGTGTGATGAATCACAAACCATTCGCGCGTCCCCAGCAATTTATAGGAAATAACCAGCGAGCGGATGGCATCATCACTGGCTCTGCCGCCGGCATTGCGAATCACATGGGCATCGCCTTCGGAGAGTCCGGCGTATTTGGCAGGATCCAGACGGGCATCCATACAGGTCAGGATGGCAAAATGCCGACCTGGAGGCATCGGTAAATCACCTTTATCAAAGCCAGCAACGTAATTGCGGTTGGCCATTAACACTTCATTCAATACATTACTCATTGTTACTCCTTGTAATTATTATTTTCTGCCAAAGATTAGCGAGAAATTATTAGCAGGCATATCGATTTGCTCTTTTAGTTCCAAACCATGTTTTTCTGCTGCTTTTTTCAGATCGGCCACATCTTTTAAACCCCATTCTGAAACACCGGCGGAACTCAATGTCTCATGAAATTCTTTGTTGGAGTCCGTGATAAAGGCGCCTTCAACCTGAAAGGGTCCATAAATCAGCAAAAAACCGTCATGCTTAAGCAGCATCGATGCGCATTCCATCATGCCGTCTGCAATTGAAATGGGCGCCACTTGAAAGATATTGATACAGACCATGGCGGCAAAGGATTTTTCATTGCCCGGATTAAACCACGTTTCTGGATCAGTCAGGTCCAGATGGACAGGATCGGCAATATTATCATTGCCATGATCGATAGACAGTTTCTTGATGTTATCAAAAACTTCTTTGTCCTTATCGGAAGGATGAAAATGCAAATGTTCGAAATGCGGTGCAAAATAATTGATATGCATACCACTACCGCTGGCAAGCTCCAGAACATTGGCTGGATCTTTTGGCAGTTTTTCTTTTAAAACACCTAACAGCGGTTCCCGATTGCGGGATCCGGCCCAGGCTACATATTCGCTTAATGGATGTGGATCTAAAGGTGGTTTTTCCTGGATCATTGTTAACTCCTCATTATTGTTAATGATGCAGTTAAATAAAAGCAAACGCCATGCCACTAAATAAAAATAATATTTTTTATAAATTACAATGAGTTGATTTTTAATCATTGCCTGATTAGTGAAGTTGTGCTTCAATCGGCGAAAATTTATTTCACTTATAGCTTATGAACAATAATCCTCTTTCCGATGTAACCCCGGTTTTTTTTCTGCAAACCTTCATTCTTGAGCTGATGCATGCCAGCGAACAACAGGGGCAAAAGCACTGTGAGCAATTGATTGAACATATAGCCAAAACCGCCGGATGCTTTTTTGAAGAAACCTATCGAGAAGAGACGCATAAAAGTGAACGGCTCGACAATGAAAGCTATATCGAGCTCATACTCGGCCTTAAAAACAATATCGGCGGCAAATTCTCATTGGCTTCCAGCAATCAGGACTGCATTACGGTAACCAATTCCTGCTGTCCTTTCGGCGAGAGGGTTACCAATTTTCCGGAGTTATGC
The DNA here is from genome assembly GCA_024636875.1 of Methylococcaceae bacterium. GTDB lineage: Bacteria > Pseudomonadota > Gammaproteobacteria > Methylococcales > Methylomonadaceae > JAGXGJ01. The sequence continues at coordinate 8,644 of JAGXGJ010000025.1, forward strand.
AGGATGACCTCAAGCGTATTTGGTGGCATCGCAGCCAGAAACTTCGGCTATGCCAAAGTTGAAATCAAAAAAAGCATCGCCCGCCACGATGGCAAGTGTGAAGTGTGCATTTACACCCATCCGAATTCAGCAGCAGGACATCCAGGAATGGAATACACCGATACAACGCCAGTCAAGGAAATTGAGGATATCAATGAATTACATTCCCGCATAGAAGCCAGCATGCAACAGCTTTGGCACACACAAAGCAAGCAACTCTCAAAAAAACGTCAGTCTCCTGCGATCATTGCCAAATCTCCGATGATGCAGAAAATACTGCAATCTATTGAAGTTATTGCGCCTACTCAGGCAACGGTATTAATTCAGGGTCAAACGGGTGTCGGCAAGGAGTTGATTGCGCGGGCTATACATGCAATGAGCGACCGCTGCCAGAAGCCTTTTATTCCAATCAACTGCGGTGCAATTCCTGAAAGCCTGATCGAGAGCGCCTTATTCGGGCATGAAAAAGGCGCTTTTACCGGCGCCATAGAAGTGCATCAAGGCTACTTTGAAAGGGCTGAAGGCGGCACCCTGTTTCTGGATGAAGTCGATTCATTGTCGCCTGCTGCACAAACCCGCTTACTTCGTGTGATTCAGGAAGGTGAGCTGGAAAGAGTTGGCGGCAAACAAACATTAGCGGTTGATCTAAGAATAATCTCGGCGACAAATCAATATCTGGAAGAACTGGTTAAGCAAGGTCTGTTCCGCAATGACTTATATTACCGCATCAATGTAGTCCGTTTAAACATCCCCCCCTTGGCCGAACGGCAAGAAGATTTACCTTATCTTGTGCAATTGATTATTCAGCGTCTGAACAAGAAATATAATAAAGAAGTAGAATCAGTCAGTCGTGAGATCATGCAAAAAATTCGCGAATATCCCTGGCCTGGCAATGTCCGCGAGTTGGAAAACATTCTTGAACGCAGTCTTTTGTTTACCAGCGGCAAAGAGATGACCAGGCTGGATTTAGAGCTTCCGGCCAAGACAAACGGCGTTTATGAATGGAAAGGCGTAAAAGAACACACCGTTGCCAAGGTTGAACAGTCATTTCTTGAAACGTCTTTAAAACAGCATCAGGGCGACATAAAAAAGGTAGCTGAAAACATGGGGATTACATCACGTGCTGTTTATACCAAACTGAAAAAATATCAGATAAATCTTGCAGATTACCGGGGCTTCAATTGAGAAATGGCAACATTGGGAGTCGTCTGTAAAGTAAGCTTGATTGACTTTTTTCTTTGATTTTAATACAGTTACGTTAATGGGTTTGTCCCAGAGTAAACTTTTTTTGTTATTTTTTGTCTTGAAAATGAATTGAAACCAAATTAGGAGCAGCAATGATGGAATGGCAAATTATTTTAAAAACATCTTTTTTCCTGCTTTGGCCTTTTTTATTAATGGGAGCCATTATTTTAAGTAAAAAATATCGCAAAAATAAAAGTCCTGGAAAAAGCTTGTGGCACCATTGAGAAATATTGCTTGATGCCGGATATTAAAGGGGTGTTAGCACTATCTGATCTAATCGATTACACCAGAATTTATGATAACTAAATAAGCATATCGTAAATATGAAATAGGGCGAAGGCCTGGGTTACGCCATTTGATTCAGGAATTAGATCAATCAGACCGTACTTAGCCGGAACAGCTGAGTTTCAATCAAGCTGATCGCCACGGCGACACCGTTATGGCGCTGCATTTTCCGGCTGTAGTTTTTCGCGTTGTTGTCCAGCGTTTCCGAACTCAGCACTTTTTGCATGGCTTTCGCAAGACTGTGCGCATTGACTTTTCTGGCTGGTATCGGAGCAAAAGCCAGGCCCAGAGTCTGTACCTGATGACCCCAGAATAATTGCTCATCCATAAACGGTACGACGATTGACGGACAACCACTGAGTGTTGCGGCGTGGGTCGTACCTGCGCCGCCATGATGGACAACCGCCGCGCAATGCTGGAATAACGGTTGATGCGGATGTTTGCCGATAAAATAAAGACTTTTCTCGCGGCTATCGTCCGGATAACGCTTCGAGCTGGTTTGGATGATCGCCCGGCAACCCGCCATACGCGTAGCTTCGATAAATAAATCCATGCTCCATTCGGGAAGGGCCTGCTGCAAACTGCCGAAAGTCATATAAACCGGGCGCTCGCCTTCTTCAAGAAAGTGTTGTAAGGACTGCGGTATTGGCCAGTGTTGTGCATCTTCAGTCAGATTTAAAAAGCCGCAAACACGGTTGTTGGGCGGCCATTCCTGATTAAATGGACAAAATAACTCATCGGCAGCCACTAAATTGAGTTCTTGCGAGGATAAGAGATCAGTGAGTACGCTTTCGACCGGCGCTTCGCCTTCCGCCAGCCATAAACGCATCAATGGCTTCTTGAGAGCCAGGTTGAAAACACAATCCCACAATTTCCAGGATACTTTATTGAGAAATACACCAAGATCGGGAAAGAGAAACGGTGCTTGCGTAGCCGAAGGAATCGCTGCGTGGCAAAGCGTCACGGTATAATGCGGTTTACCCTGCCGGACTGCCGCCAGTTTTAACGGATACAGAAAATGATGCCCGATCACACAGTCATTATTGCGCACTAATTGCTTTGCAGTTTCGTATATGACCTGCTCGTAAGGAAACAATGCTTCGTCCAGTAATGCTCTGAGCCACTTCAAGGTATTCATGCGGAACGTCCGCTGGGCAAAACCTTGCATATCGAAATCGATGTGTCTGGGAATTTGCAGATAACGAATATTTAAATCGGCGCAGATGTCCGTATAATCCTTATTGTCTATGCTGCTGACGGCCAGCGTGACGCTATGTCCGGCTTTCTGCAAACCCTGAGCCAAAGCCAGCATTGGCCGTATGTCGCCGTTTGAGCCCCAGGTTTGCAGGCCAATTTTCAAGGGTTTGTCACCAGGGCAGGGTAGAGCCGTCGTATTTTAAAAAGCTGCCGCTTTGGGCAAGAGTAAACCGCGCAATCACCTCGCGCATACCGGCAACGCTTTCCTGAGCTTCGATCAGGGCATCCGGTCCGCCCATATCGGTTTTAACCCAGCCAGGATGTAAAACGAGAACACCGATTCTCTGATCTTTTAGATCGATCGCAATACTTTTCATCGCAGCGTTTAGCGCCGCTTTGCTGGTGCGGTACAAGATGCTGCCCCCGCTGCTGTTGTCAGCAATACTGCCCATTTGACTCGAAATCGATGCCAGCAGTTTGTTATTGCCGCGTTTAAGATGCGGTAAAAACGCTTCCGCCATTTTTACCGGCGCTTGGGTATTGACCGTTAATGTTTTTGTCCAGGCTGCGTAATCCAGTTGTCCGAAACCATGATGGGGACCGCCGTATATGCCGGCGTTGTTGATAAGAACATCGATGGCGGTATCCTGCAACTCAGCCGCCAGATTATCGATTTGTGTGAAATCAGAGACATTCAGCGGAAAAACACGCACTTGAGGAGTGTCGGTCAATTGGCTGGCCGTTTCCGGATTTCTGCAGCAGGCCAATACCTGCCAGCCTTCAGCCGCATATTGCTTGCAAAATTCCAATCCCAGACCCCGGTTTGCGCCGGTAATCAATACAGTAGCCATTTTGTTCCTCGCATAATTTTCTTCCCGGCAACAACGCCCGGGAAGTTTTTACCTTAAAAGAGTTGCACTGTAAAGTCTTTACTGTGAAATCGTAATGCATGGTTGCTAACCTTTTCGCCGACTTCGTACACAAAGGCTTTGCTTGCGTATTGCACGGGATGATTGCGGAGAGCAGAAGCATTTGACTTTGCCCCTTGTCAATGTCTGCTTGTCGTGGTTTCAGATAATCAGGTACGCCTTTCTTATACATGATGATACCGCACTGATATAGAGTCCGACGTTGGTAAAGCGACACAAAGTCCCCTCTCCCTTTGGGAGAGGGTTAGGGTGAGGGTATTACAAAGGCCGCTTTACCAACTTTGGCTCCTATAACACTGGGTGCTAATCAACAAAAGGCTCTAAAGTTCCACGGGATTTTAGCTGCTTTTAGAAGTTGTTTTTTGAGAGCTTACAACCCGATGGAATCTACCATTTTTTCATCTGAAAAATCATACTCTCCCTGGAGGTTAAAATGGCTCCACCGCATGACGGAATCATTGCGGATGGCTTCAATGAGTTCATTTCTACGTTCTTCGTTATTATCCTTGCCGAGTTCTTTGGCAAGATAAAGGTAGTTCCAACAAATAAGGGTGTTTTTGATTAGCCGGCGACAGCCTTCCGCAATGTCCTGGTCTTCTTTTTCGCCTTGAGAGAACGCATGGTCATTACCCAGTGAAATCGCCTTGGACAATTTATTCGAGCCCTCCACTTTATTAAGTTGTTTCTCAATCGATTGCCTGAATTCGAGGTCGTCTGCGTACTTCAAGATAAACAGCGTTTTAGGAATCTTACCAAATTCTTTGAGTGCTTTGTAAAGCGGATGCTGCTTAGAGTAGGAATTTAATCGCCTAAAAAGCTGCGAAGCCGTCGTTATTTTTAGCCTTATTGTCGCTATAAACCGCAACATTTCGTCCCACTGGACGCTAGTAATTTCCTCATTAATATACCGAGCAGGTTGAAAGCCCTGGGTGTCTTGCCCCGTGATTTTTGTTTTTCCATTTCTGAACGCATACAACTTCTGGCGACCCAGTCCTTTGATACGGGGTGCAAACGTGAAACCCAGCAAGAAGGTGGAGGCAAATATCACTTCTGAATAACCATGCGTATCCGTTGAATGAATATCGCTTTTTATGACATCGTTGTGCATCAGACCATCAATCACATAGGCGGCTTCACGTTCAGCGGAACTGATAACCGTAGAATGCCACATCATCTGGCGCATATCGATGAAGCTCACTACGCTGACGCCTTTGTCTTTCCCCAAATATTTGAATGAATAGTTGGCATTGAGTGAATCAACAGATACCCCGCATTTTTGCCCATCACTGGAGGTGTGCAACTGGTCGGCTTGATTCCGGTAAATATCCGGTATCTCCATCTTATCCATGAATTGTAAAATTCGGTCATTCGCGCTTTGGATGTTAGCCAACGAAAAATACCAATTGAGTGTGTTATCCAACTCATTTTCATTGATCTGCCTGGAAATTTGCGCCAGTTTACGGTAGCCAATATCGCAGCCATAGGCCATGATTCCGGCGAAAAAAACTTTCTTAGCCGGTTTGGTGTGCCGGTTCTTCATCTGCCAATGCTCAAATTCTTCGAGGAAACCGGTCGCGTTATCAACGGTTGCTAACGCTTCAAGCAATGGAATGTATTTTCGCTCTGGAAATATGCCCCCCAATGACAAGCTATCCACTTCCTCAAGCTTGGGTGTTGAAACAGGGAACGTGCCGTTGTTGCGAAACGTCAGGAATGGATTGTCTCCGGCCATAAAGCGACTGTTGGTTTCCTCATAACGGAAATCAACGGCCTGTAACAACGCTTTCAACGTTGCCTGACAATCAGAATAGCTGGTTAATTCTGCCCGTTGCAAGTATTCATCCCGGTTTTCATCCCAATCGAATTTTGGAATCATATAATCATCCAGGGAGCGATATTTTTCTGAATGAAGCAGGTTGAGAACACCCGATTTAACGGCGTCCGCAACCGCAAGATAGAGCAGCGCCTTATACAAAGACACACGAAACTTGCCATCTTGAGCGACTATCAAACTGCGTTGCTCTGGTGTTAAAAACGCAATCGGTGCCTACTTGTCGATACTTCCAGACTTTTTCTGGTAATGCACTATGGCTTCCAGTAACAATGGCTTACTGCAATTTGAATCAAAAATCGCTTGCCGCACAATATCAGCAACACGATTTTGTAGTTTGAGAGATCGTTTTTCCAGTAGATCATAGTAACCAATGTTTTGCTGAAGAGTGGTTAGTTCATCCTTGAAATCGTTGATTCGCTGCTCGATACCGATTTTTTTGGCTGCTGGCTGGTTAATGGCAACCTCTATCGCCGCCACTTTTTGATTTGCGGTTAATCCGGCATCAGCTATAGACTTTCAGAAATTAATTTTCCAAAACCTCTCAAAAATCCACAAACATCATGACAAAACGCCTTTAAAATACCTTCATTTACAAACCCTATAATAAGCATAGCAATGATAACCTTTTCCAAAGAACTATTGAAAAA
>JAGXGJ010000153.1 GCA_024636875.1 Methylococcaceae bacterium
CTTATATAAATAGCATTGTCAAGGCTCCATTCAAAAAATATTTCTCACAATTAAACTTCCTGTTTATTCCAGGGCTCGTCCAACAATCGGATAAGATTGTGGTTCGCTACGCTCACACAATCTATCCTTATTCGTTGGGCAGGGATGCCCAAAAAAGCTTTCGCAAAAATAGCGACTCCCCGCACTCTCTCGCTCATCCGGCCGGTAAATTGACAATGATTGAAATTATATAAAACCCTGCCAGGGCATCCATGCATAGACTATAATGAAAATCCCAGTAAAACTTTAACTTAAGGAAATTAATATGAAAAAAGTAATAAAATTATCAATGATCGCTCTGGCTGTCAGCCTGATTGTGAGTTGCGCATCTACTTCAGATGTTGAAAGTTTACAGTCTCAGGTAGATGGCTTGAATACATCTGTTGCACAAGTATCAGCTGATGCTGCCAGCGCACAAACTACAGCAGCTGATGCGGCTGCAAGGGCAAAAGCCGCAGAAGCCGCAGCTAATCAGGCAGCTCAATTATCTCAAGATGCCAATAGCAAATTGGATAAGAAATTCAGAAGATCAATGATGAAGTAAATTATCATTGTTTCAGTTATTTGCCAGGAATATTGATACATATGTGAAGAGTGGATTTAGCCGCAGACAATCGTGACTAAAACCACTCATACAAGGCAATTGCCTGAACAACGAAGTATGTTTTTTATCGAAAAAGACCTTTGAACTGGAACAAAACCGGCAGGGTAACTATCATCGGGTTTTGTTATACTTTGTTTTCTCCGCCGAATAGTTCTGTCAGGCGTGGCAGGAAGTTTGCCAGTTCCGCTGACATAATTGAAAAGTCCACATCAAATTGTGCAGCCTCATCACCCGTTTCAATATCCGCGATTTGGTCCTGAATTAAATCAAGAAAGCGCAGACGTTTAATGGCCAGATTTTCATCAATAATGAAGGCAATACGGTCTGCCCAACTGATGGCCAGTTTGATGACTTCCTTACCGTTATCCAGATGGTTTTTAATTTCAGGAAGCGCCAGGTCATGGCGTTTACAGCGAATAATACTCCCGGCCTCTTCGGGCGAGCGCAATTCACATTCATCTTCAATAGAAATGTCGTCAGGCGCCTTATTATCAAGCAGCCAGTGTGTCATGGTCGTGGTGGGTTTTTCGAGTGTATTCAGGGGTACCGCAGGCAAGGAACCTAAGGATTTGCGCAACAAACTGAGCAAATCCTCGGCACTTTTTGCCGAAGCTGCATCGACAATTAACCAGCCGCCTTTAGGGTCGATATAAGCGTATATTTTGCGTGAAAAGGTAAAGGCTTTGGGTAATAAATCAAAAATAAGCTCCTCCTTGATTTCAGTGCGCTCTTTTTTGGATAATTTATGCCCCTGCTGCTCTTCTTTTTCAAGAATTTTTTCCTGAACCATTTCATTAACCACGGCGGATGGCAGGACTCTTTCTTCTTTTTTTCCGCACAGCATCATAAAGCCATTAGCGCTATGTACAAGTTGCTGTGATGTTTTGCCTATGGGTGAAGTCCAGCCAAAAGTAAATTCCTCATGAGGTCCGCAGGGACGAAAAGATAGTGGTTCAAGTTTTTGCTCCAGTTCTTCAGGGGCTAGGGTGAAAGCTTCGGTCAGACGAAAAACGCTAAGATTTTTAAACCACATGGGTAACTGATATCCTATAAAAATAATGACTGAACATTATCGCAAATTTAACGGTATTAAATTAAAGTAATTTTATGATGATTACACTGTGTCTGATATAGATGGCTTTCCCCCCATTGTTTCGGCTAATGCAAACGTATTGATATTGGGATCTATGCCCAGTGAGGCATCATTACTGAAGAAGCAGTATTACGGACATCCCAGAAATGCTTTCTGGCCAATGATGAGCGCGTTGTTTGGTTTTGATCCCGAGCTGTGTTATCAGCTGCGTAAAGCGATGCTGAAGGAAAATGGGATAGCTGTCTGGGATGCGCTGCAAAGTTGCAGCCGTTCGGGCAGTGCAGATTCCAATATAAAGCTGACGTCAATCAAAATAAATGATTTTGCGGGTTTTTTTGCCGAGTATAAAGGTATCAGGCAAGTGTTCTTTAATGGCAAGATGGCTGAAAAGGTATATCAACAACGGATTCTGCCGGTTTTAAAACACCGTTTTACTTATCTTGAATATCATTGTCTGCCGTCAACAAGTCCTGCTTATGCATCATTAAAATTGGAGCAAAAGATACAGGCATGGAAAGCGATTAAACAACATGTGCTAAAGTAAGCCAAAGCGGATATAGTGTGATTACTGGTAAATGCTCAGCTGGTGTTTTGTTGCCACAGATTCGCAGATGATAAAATGACTGTTTAATGAAGTGATATTTTTTTATTAAAGGTATGAAATGAGCGAAGAATACGAATATGATGAAGATGACGTAGAATACTACGCTGTCCGACCCAATAAAACCCAACTAAAAAAAAATATCGCCGTGCTTTTTGCATTAGGCGAAGAAATGTCTGAATTGTCTGCAACCCAGTTGAAAACACTTGAGCTACCTGAAAATATACATAAAGCGCTTGCAGAAGTGGCAGGAATGCCGCTGAAAGGTGCAAGAAAGCGATTGCTGAAATTTATCGCCGGCCAGCTTCATAAAATAGATGTAGAGCCCATACAGGAAAAACTGGCGCGTATAAAAAACAAAAGCGCACATGCCGTCAGAGAGCATCATATTGTTGAACGTTGGCGCGACCGATTAATTGCAGAAGGCAATGATGCGTTAACAGAATTGCTTGACGAACATCCTGATGCAGATCGGCAACAGCTAAGACAACTGGTGCGCAATGCCCAGAAAGAAGCGGAAGCCGCCAAACCTCCGAAATCGTCCCGGTTGTTATATCGCTGCCTGAAAGATTTATTTAAGGATGAAGATGGGCTTGAAAGCGACGACGAACAGACTATTGAATCTGATGATCATGAAAATGCTAGCTACCCCGAACTAATGCAAGATATATTGCCCCGGTAATAGGGGGAATTTTTGTCATTTCGACCAATGTCAAAAAGCCTGGATGTCTTGAATTTTCTGCCCGCTGGTCAAAGACGGCGGTCAATAGAGCGAGTTTAAAAGTCATTAAACAAATCCATTTGCCGGCAACGGCTTAGGGCAGGCTCATTGTCCAGAGATGAGAGTGTGACCCCCAGCAAACGCACATTGCGATTGCCGATATCGGTGTTTGCTATTAAATTTTCCATAACAGTCAATGTGGTTGACGAGCATGTAACCGCATGCGGCAAGGTCCGGCTGCGGGTGATTTGAACAAAGTCGTGATATTTTATTTTTACCGTTAGCGTATTTGCTGCCAGCTGTTTTTCCTTGACTTTTCTTAAAGCCTTTTCCAGCAGGCTTTGTAAGTGCTGCACGACTTCTTGCCTGGTTTTAATATCCTGCTGAAAAGTAATTTCCACGCCTATCGATTTGCTGATTCTATGGTTGTTGACTGCTCGGTTATCAATACCTCTGGCAATGTTGTAATAATACAGACCGGACTTGCCAAAATGCTGCTGCAAGTGTGCCAAAGACAATTTTTTCAGGTCTTTGCCGGTCTGAATACCCAGTGACTGCATTTTGCCCGATGTAACTTTGCCTACGCCATGAAATTTGGCTACCGGGAGTTGCTCAACAAATCTGGCACCCTGTTCCGGAGTGATGACATACAGGCCATCGGGTTTATCCAGGTCCGAGGCAATCTTGGCGAGGAATTTATTATAGGACACACCTGCTGACGCGATAAGTCCGGTTTGCCGTCTGATCGCTGCTTTGATATCTCTGGCAATTAACATTGCTGAACCTTGATGCAGGTCTGCTCCGCTAACATCCAGATAGGCTTCGTCCAGAGACAGCGGCTCAAACAGCTCAGTGTAATCGGCAAATATTTTTCGAATAGCTGTTGAAGCCTCCTGATAAGCTTCAAATCGGGGTTTTACGAAAACGGCCTGAGGACATAGACGATAAGCGTGGGATGAAGGCATGGCTGAATGAATACCATACTTTCTTGCTTCATAGCTGCAGGTTGCAACAACCCCGCGAGAGCCGGGAACTCCCCCGACTATCAGAGGCTTGTTGCGGTATTGCGGGAAATCACGCTGCTCTATGGCCGCAAAAAAAGCATCCATATCGATATGAATGATTTTGCGGACAGCGTGCATGGCGGTCTATTTTTCAGGCAGTTCCGGTAGTTGCAAATCTGCCGTCAGGTTCCAGGGGGAGAAAGGAAAGGGCATCGTTTCCGTGTTGAACGTCAGAAACAGCAGTATGTGGTAAGTATAGACCGAAAGGCTGTGTCCGAAACTTAAAATATTCTGGTTTGCTTTGCCAGTCAACAGGGTGGATGCTACCTGTAATATGATAACTGCCCAAAGTATCATTCTTACCAGCGCTCCAATTGCGGCAAAAACCAGCATGAAAAAAATTCGTTTCCAGGTATTGAGTTGTTTCAGGTTATAGTTGATTTGTTCGTCCATAGTATTAATTAACCTCGGTTCATGATGTCACGCAAATCAAGTGCTGCTGCATTAGCGCGCGCGATATAATTTGCCATTGACAGGGAGTAGTTGGCAAACACACCGTAGCCGCTGCCATTTAAAATCATTGGGCTTAATATGGGTGTCAGGGCATTTTCCAGCGCCTTGATCATTATATCAACCGTACGCATCGCCCGTTTATCCAGCAGAATGTCAGCAAAGTCATGTTTTATCGCCCTGAGTATATGAAGTAAAGCCCAGCTCGCGCCGCGAGCTTCATAGAAAACATCATCAATCTCCAGCCAAGTTACTCTGACAACGGGTGTGCCTTTATCATCAGCAGCCTGTATCTCAAGCTCGGTTAGCCCCGGTCCATAGTTGCTGGAATCGTTTGCGCTCAGGCGGGTAGACAAACCGCCCAGACGTTTGATCACAACTTCCGTGTACTGCCAAAGATTGTCGGCTCTGGAATAAAACTGCGCTTTTTTTACCGGGCCGCCATATTTTTGCAGGCGCGACATATATTTGTGCAGAGCATCAATGCCTTTTTGATATTCAGCTTCCGTCGATGGCAAAGCCCACGAGTTGTGCTCGTAATAGAAGTAGGGTTCTGCGACTGCCAGATCAGCGTCTTCGGCGGATTGCGACTGATCTCTGGCAAAGTGATTTCTTAATGCGGTGGTGGCATCGCGCAACATAACCAAAGCGCCATATTCCCAATTGGAAATGTTGTCGAGGAATACGCCGGGAGGCGCAACATCGTTGGTGATGTAGCCGCCGCTTTTATGAAGCAAAACTTCAGCAATATGAGCCAGCGTGTTGGTATAGACATAGCCAACAGGCATTTCTGTAGTGTTGGTTTCTTTTGCCCGCTTGAGCGCTTCATCCTGTATATTGAACTGCTCGGGTTCGCTTCCCCACCACGCACCCAGGATAAACAAGATGACCGCTACAATAAGGCTAAGAACACCAAAGCCCCAGAGTATTCCCTTGGATTTTAAATCATCCAGTGTTTCGCTTGCTGCCATTTCCGGTGTCCTGTAAAGAGGGTGTTTTTTAGATAAAAAAGATTGCTATTATGTAGAAATGGTTCACATGGTATCAGGTTTTTTAAAATTTTGCTTGGGAAGCAAGACGGCTATTCTGATTTTTTTTTAGCCCTCGGGTGGGCTTTATCATAAACGTCAGCAAGATGCTGGAAATCCAGATGCGTATATATCTGCGTCGTACTGATATTACTGTGCCCGAGCAGCTCCTGAACGGCTCTCAAATCCTGGCTGGATTCGAGTAAATGACTGGCAAAAGAATGTCTGAGCATGTGCGGGTATATATGTTCGGCAATGCCTTTTTTATTACACCATTGCTCCAGTCTTAACTCGATACTGCGCTGACCCAGCCTTGTTCCCCGAATCGAAACAAATAATGCAGGTTCCGAGACCGCAATATTTTTTAAACGTTGTTGCAGCCAGTTGTTGATAGCGGTTACCGCTTTGCTGCCTATGGGTAATATCCTTGATTTTCCGCCTTTGCCGGTGCGGACAATAAGCGAGTTATCAGTCAGGTCAACATCGGCAAGATCAAGTGCAGCAAGTTCGCTGAGGCGTAAGCCGGATGAATAGAATAATTCAAACATGGCCAGATCGCGAATCTCCAGAGCTGAACTCGTGCCCGCTTCCAGCAAGCCGTTTATCTGATCAACATCCAGCGTCTTTGGCAGCTTTCTGGCTTGCCTGGGCGCTTTAATTTGCTGGGCGGGATTGCTGTCAGCCAGGCGATTTTTTAGCAGAAAATTGTAAAAACTGCGAATCGCCGATAGTTCCCGTTGCAGGCTTTTACTGCTGAGGCCTTGTCGATGACGACTGGCTATATGCGCTCGAATATCGCTTTGTCTGAGATCAGTCCAGTGCTGTATTGACCTGTCCTTGCAATAAGACGTCAGGTTTTTAATATCGCGCTGATAACTTTTAATAGTGTGTCCGGATGCACGCTTCTCAACAGTCAGTTGAGCAAAAAAGGCAGCCAGCATTTGCAGAGCGTCAGCATGCATTGGGTGTCTGCCGCAACAAAGAAATCAACCGGGTGCCGATGATTTCGCCCATTTGAATCAAGAACAGATTACCCATACTGTAATGAAACCTGCCCTCTTCCCGACTGCCTATAGCCAAAATACCATTCAGTTCGGTGAAGATCATTGGAATAATGGCACAAGACTTTACATCCACTGCCGCTTCACCGAACAGTACTTTTGCCTGGGCTAAAGTCGGGCGGCCGCATTTGGGCTGTTTGTTCGCAAGTTCCTTAAGAAACGGCTGCAGATTTTTACTGCCGGGCTCAATAAACAAATCGTCAATAGCTGATCCGGGGCACTGTTTAATAATTCGCACAGCAACAAAATCGGTTAGAAAATAATCGGCAAGAACCCTGTCAAGATTGGTAATGGCTTGTTCCAGTGTTGCGGCTTCAAGCACAGCCAGCGTGAGTTTATGCATACGGTTGAAGGAGGCATCATTATCCCTGGCTATTTCAATTAGCGCAGTGAGTTGATTTTCCATTTCACGATGCCTGCTTCGAAATAGCTCCAGTTGTTTTGAAATCAGAGAGATGGCTATTCCGCTGGGGTGGGGAATACACATTTGTTCCAACAGGTTGAGATGTTCATGGAAGAAATCCGGATGTTGCTGCAGATACATTTCAACTTGAGATACGCTTAAATCTGATTTTAGTTTACTCATTGCTAGATAGTTCCGTCAAAAACAGAAATGGCAGGCCCTGTCATTAATACGTCACGCCCACGCCCCGGCCAGCTTATTGTTAACTTGCCGCCTGGCAATTCCACGCAGACCTCATGATTCAGCATGTTTTGCTCGATGCCGATAACGGCGGCGGCACATGCTCCACTGCCGCAAGCCAGGGTTTCTGCGGCGCCGCGTTCATAAACGCGGAGTTGTATATGGTCCCGGTCGATGACCTGCATAAAGCCGATATTGGCGCGCTCTGGAAAAACAGGGTTATTTTCCAGTGTTTGACCCAAGTCAGCTACGGGCGCATTTTTAACATCATTGACCTGAATAACAGCGTGTGGATTGCCGATGGAAACGGCGCCAAAAGTGTGCTCAACTCCATTCACAGCGACTTTATAAAGCAGCGACTCCTGTTCAGCAAGCAGTGGAATTTCAGCAGGACTATGTCTGGGAACGCCCATATTGACAGTCATCTGACCATCTTCATTAAAACGCAGCAACAGTTGACCCGAGTTGGTATCTACACGTATTTCGTTTTTGTCAGACAGATGTTTATCGCGCACGAAACGGGCAAAACAGCGTGCGCCATTGCCGCATTGCGCGACTTCGCCGCCATCGGCATTAAAAATCCGGTATTTAAAGTCGGCATTAATGTTGACAGGTTTTTCGACCAGCAGGAGTTGATCAAAGCCGATACCAAAGTGGCGATCAGACATAAAACGGATGTGTTCTGGCGTTAAGGCTATGTGCTGATTGATGGCGTCAATGACTACAAAATCATTGCCGAGGCCGTGCATTTTAGTGAAGTTGATCATTATATGTCTTCATGTAGCTTAATTTATTGGCCGGGATAGCGTAGTTGCACAACCGGACGATTGTAATCAGGGTACCAAATATTCACCCTCCCAAAGCTGTGCAATCGTTTCTCGGGCCCTGATCAAGTTTAGCTTACTTCCATCAACCATCAACTCGGCGACGCGAGGTCTGGAATTATAATTGGAGCTCATGGAAAAACCATAAGCGCCTGATGAGCGTACCGCTAATAAATCACCCTGGGATAACCCAAGTGCGCGGTTTTTGCCCAAAAAATCACCGGTTTCACAGACTGGGCCGACTATATCCCATTCTTGTTCGGGTGTGCTGCTTTGCTTGTTAACAGGGATAATTTCCTGCCAGGCGCTATACAGCGATGGACGAACCAAATCATTCATAGCCGCATCAACAATGGCAAAGTTTTTATGAGCAGTGGGTTTAAGGTATTCAACCTGAGTCACCAGAACGCCGGCATTGCCGACGATAGCGCGTCCCGGTTCCAGTAAAATTTCAAAATCGGTGCCGCCGAGTCGTTCCAGAACCGCTTTGATATATTCCGCAGGTTCGGGTGGTTGTTCGTCGTTATAACGAATACCCAGGCCGCCACCCAAATCCAGATGATGCAAACAAATGCCATCGGTTTTCAGGATTGAAACCAGGTCAAGAATTTTATCCAGCGCATCCAGAAAAGGGCGTGTTTCTGTCAGTTGCGAGCCGATATGACAGTCTATACCAATAACATTAATATGCGGCATAACGGCTGCCCGATGATATTCAGTTAATGCCTGTTCAATGTCTATGCCGAATTTGTTTTCTTTTAAACCTGTGGATATGTAAGGATGTGTTTTGGCATCGACATCAGGATTTACTCGAAACGATACCGGTGCGATAACGCCCATGTTACCAGCAAGCCGATTAATGCGATCCAGTTCCCCGCTGACTTCAATATTAAAACAGCGTATGCCGATTTTTAGCGCTGCCAAAATTTCATCTTCACGTTTGCCGACACCGGAAAAGACGATTTTTTCAGGATCTCCACCCGCTTGGATAACGCGTTTTAGTTCACCCAGTGAGACAATATCAAACCCCGAACCTAACCGTGCAAGCAGATTGAGAATAGCAATATTGGAATTGGCTTTTACGGCATAGCAGATTAAATGCGCTTTTTCGCCAAAGGCCTGGTCAAAAGCCTTCCAGTGTCTTTCCAGCGTGGCTCTGGAATAAATATAACAGGGGCTGCCATATTGATAGACGATGTCCTGTACAGCAATATCTTCGGCGAAAAGCACATCGTTTCGGTAGTTAAAATAATCCATTGTTATTTACTTTTTTCGGATTCGGATTTTGGTTCAGGCTTGGGTTCAGGTTCTACATGAATTGGTGGCGCTGTGCCAGGCAGATAAAGTGGACCGGGTTGTCCGCAGCCTGTTAAAGCCGAGTATGCGGATAAGAAAAGAAATAATCGACTGGTTTTCATAAGTCATCATGATAAATAATGGTTGGCCACCCTGTGGCAAAAAGATATGACATAATAATCTGAATGACCCTGTTTTAGAAAGCCATGACAGAATTTGATTTAAGGTTGACCCCCTAACGGACTCACCAGGATTGAGCACCAGTTCATGAACTGCCTCATAAGTCATTAACACCTGAAAAAGCCCCGAAGCGAGCGGTTGTCCGAACCGCCCATATCTTCCGAAATAATTATAACCCTGCCGAAATTGGCTGCCCATACTGGCAAAGGATCCTGGTCTGGATAATACATTTCATGAGGGTCAATTGAAACATACCGGCAGCATTTTATAGCGCTGGTGATGACAATGATATCCAGTTGATAAGGCACTTCATTTAAGCGCCGCATCCACCGCATTACGATCAAATTGGGGGGCGAGTAGGTGAATAAATTCATACATATAGCCGCGCAGAAAGGCATCGCGGCGCACGCCAAGATAAGTGGTGCTGGGAGGAAACAGATGTGAGGCATCTGTCATATCCAATTCTCCATCACACTCCGGGTCGTAGGCTATATTTGCCAGCAAACCGATACCAAGTCCGAGCTTCACATAAGTTTTAATTACGTCCGCATCAATTGCCGTTAATACTACGTTGGACGAAGCCGCTATCGCGGCGGAAAAACCAAGACACTACAAATCTGTTAAGCCTAAGACTATTTCGAAAAAAAACTTGAAAATAAGCCCTAAAATAACTTAGACTTAACCGCAATGAACAAAATCATAAATTTGCA
>JAGXGJ010000154.1 GCA_024636875.1 Methylococcaceae bacterium
TCAGTCCCCCTCTTTGAAAAAGAGGGGTTAGGGGAGATTTTTTAAATAAATCCCCCTCAATCCCCCTTTTCCAAAGGGGGAAGTGAATATGCGACTGCTGACTAACTCTAATTTTACACGACAAAACAATGCTGACTGAGTACTAGACTAAGTACAAGGCACAGTTCTGCACAACTTTTACCGGTCGTCATTCCGGCAGGGATTCACTTCGTGCTCTGACGGGTCACTTCGCGCTCTGACGGGTCACTTCGCGCTCTGACGGGTCGCCTCAGGCTATCCTGCCTGATGCCCTTCGGGTTTTAGTGTAGATTCCTATGTTTACAAGGGCACATTCAAGGTGCCCTTTTTTATGCTCATGACTAAAGACGGCGGGATTTACAGGGTGGGAGCGGCGCTTTCGGCGCGATTAAAGCCTTTAGTGGCTGCTCCAATCTACCCAGCCCATTTGCGCCGAAATTAGCACTATTACACCAAAAGCGATGCGGTACCACGCGAATACAGTAAAATCGTGTCGACTGATAAAACGTATCAAGCCGCGTACGGCCAAAAATGCGCTAATGAATGACACTGTGCCTCCGACAGCAAACAAAGGGATGTCATCAACGCTGAACAAATCGCGGTTTTTGTATACGTCATACGAGGTTGCTGCAAACATCGTGGGAATGGCGAGAAAAAATGAAAATTCCGTTGCGGCACGCCGCGACAGACCGAAAAACAGCCCGCCGATGATGGTTGCGCCTGAACGGGAAGTGCCCGGTATCATCGCCAATGCCTGCGCAAAACCGACCTTCAAGGCATCGCGCCAGGTCATGTCATCGATCGATTCGGCATGAATAACATGCTGGCGGCGCTCCGCCCATAAAATCAATAGTCCGCCGATAATAAAGGCTGAGGCTACGACAATAGGGTTGAACAAATACTCCTTGATCTGTTTTAAAAACAGAAATCCCAATACTGCCGCCGGCAGGAAAGCAACTATCAGATTGATTGCCAGGCGCTGGGATACGGGCTCGGATGTCATGCTTGCCAGCGCATGCCCCAGTCGTGCGCGATATTCCCAAACCACTGCCAGAATCGCTGCGAACTGAATAGCAATTTCAAACACTTTGCCTTTGTCGTCGTTAAAACCGAGCAATTCTCCGACCAGAATCAAATGTCCAGTAGACGAGACTGGAAGAAATTCGGTCAAACCCTCGACGATGCCGAGAATAACTGCATTTATCAACAAGCCAGGATCAGTCATATAGTGATTTTTTTAATGTTTGTGACAATAAAAGAAACATCAGTGTACGCTTGAAACTAATTGCAATGACATACTTTTCTCTGAGTTCTTCGTGCCTTGTATGGTTAGAAGAGAAGATATTAAATAAGGTAAGAAACAGGTAAAAAATAATTTGGGTACTTGAAACACCGATTCCGTTGTTCCCAACTTTTCGACAAGGTACTCCTGAACATAGCCGAAAAACTCAGGACTACTTCACTTGTCATAGGACGAATTCGCCGAAAAATGTTAGCCTGGACGTTCTCAGATAGGCAGATATAGCCTGGTTCATTTTAAAACTGCCACATAGCTTGGGTTGCCGCACAGCTCTTTATTATCCCGAACAGTCGTCTGGAACACAACCAGTGATTCCGAATCTATAGAAATGAGAACCAAGAGGAAACAAGATGACATGATAATGGGTTTTCAATAAAATTCAGCAATGACGATTTAGCTCAGCTTGATTTTTAATACACTTCTTTTGGACAAAACCAAACATTTCTATTTATTGCTAACATAAAATCAAGCGGACGCCTGGCCTGATTAATCGTGACCCTTTACATACGTTCGCTGAAAATCGTGGAAACGGAACGTGAGCGAAGTGGTGCCCGCATGCAGCAACTCGGAATGCGGGAGAGTTCATATTACGATCTCTCGTATTCTTTTTCATTCTATACGAGTTTACAGATTTAATCATTTAAGACCTGACCCAGTTTTTCTTGTAGTAATTACAAAAATTGATTTTAAAACGCAGAAATTGTTGCCTGGTCTTCAGGACTTGGATTCTATGCTTTGGCTCTGACAAAATGAACAAAAATTACCTGCTCATGAAGAAGGTAGCAATGCAATTCGTACACAACCTATCTGAATGCCGGACTTGAAAACAGTTTTCTAATACCCGCAACAATGTTTCATGTTAGAATTTTGAATTAATTATAGGTTATGCAATATTCCGCCCCCGTAATTTATTGATTTATAAAAACTAAAATTTTCACCACTGAGGTTTATGAAAGATTTAATAACTATTGATCAATATGTTATTTATGGGATGCAGAGTGTCCTTAACTCCAGGAGTTGACTGTTTATGAAAATTGCCATTTTGTCCCGTAATTCTAAATTGTATTCGACAATTCGTCTGATTGAAGCAGCTGAAGCTCGCGGGCATGAGGTGCGGGTTCTTGATGTAAAAAGGTGCTACATGAATATCACTTCGCATAATCCGTCCATCAGTTACCGGGGTGAGAAATTAACCGGCTTTGATGCGGTCATTCCCCGAATTGGCGCCTCTGTGACTTTTTACGGCACTGCGGTATTAAGGCAGTTTGAAATGATGAATGTATTCCCTCTGAACGAATCTGTGGCCATATCCCGTTCGCGGGACAAATTGCGTTCAGTTCAATTGCTTGCCAGAAAAGGCATAGGCTTACCGGTAACGGGGTTTGCAAATAACCCTGACGATATTGAAGATTTAATTTCTCAAGTGGGCGGTGCGCCGCTGGTGATTAAACTGCTGGAGGGTACGCAAGGGATTGGTGTGGTTTTAGCAGAAACCCATAACGCAGCGGAGAGCGTTATTCAGGCATTTATGGGGCTCAATGCTAACATTATGATTCAGGAATTTATCAAGGAAGCGGGCGGCAGCGATATCCGCTGTTTAGTAGTGGACGATAAAGTGGTTGCGTCCATGAAACGGCAGGGCACGGAGGGCGATTTTCGTTCTAATTTGCACCGTGGCGGTACAGCTTCCCTGATTCGATTGACGCCGGAGGAGCGTTCTACAGCAGTGCGGGCAGCACAAATCATGGGCTTGAATGTCTGTGGTGTTGATCTGTTGCGCTCAAACCATGGTCCGGTGATTATGGAAGTTAACTCATCGCCGGGGTTACAGGGTATTGAGAGCGCCAGCGGCAAGGATATTGCCGGGTTAATCATCCAGTTTATTGAAAAACGCACCCAATCCCTGGAAAACTCAAAAGACAAATTGGCAACCCGCACCCGGACCCGCGGAAAAGGCTAATTTTATGCGCCAGGCCTTGATTATCAGCGGCCAAACCCTACAACCAGGTACCAACGTCTTTATCGATTTGCCGTTACCGCCCTTGTACACGCATGCACCGATGACCATGCCGGTACATGTTATCCATGGCAAAAGAGACGGCCCCCGATTATTTATTTGTGCGGCGATACACGGCGATGAGCTGAATGGTGTCGAGATCATTCGCCGGCTTTTGAAAGATCCTGCCTTAAAACGGATAAAAGGCACATTGATTGCTATACCCATGGTGAATGTTTACGGCGTTATTCACCATTCGCGGTATTTACCTGACCGCCGGGATTTGAACCGGTCTTTCCCGGGTTCAAAAAAGGGCTCCCTTACCTCACGGATAGCCGAGTTGTTTATGAAAGAAATTGTGGCGAATAGTACGCATGGTATTGATCTACATACGGGTGCTATTCATCGCAGCAATTTACCGCAACTACGCGCTAATCTGGAAGATGAAGCAACCTTGTCCCTGGCCAAGGCGTTTAATGTTCCGGTTTTGATCAATGCCAACCTGCGTGATGGTTCCTTAAGAGCATCCGCATCTGAGCTAGGCATTCCGATGCTGCTTTATGAGGCCGGGGAAGCATTGCGTTTTGATGAAATATCCATTCGTGCCGGCGTGCGGGGTATTCTGAACGTAATGCGCCATTTAGACATGATTGCCAACAGAAAAATACGCAAGAGCACTTCCAAAGAACCCTATATCGCTCATTCGACTGCATGGATCAGGGCGCCTGGCAGCGGCATTTTCCGTACTCTCAAGTCATTGGGCAGCAGGGTCAAAAGGAATGAGTTACTGGGTTTGATCAGCGATCCGGTTTCCAGCCTTGAGATCGAGGTCATTTCACCCTTCAGCGGCATTATTATAGGCCGCAGCGAGTTACCCCTGGTACATGAAGGTGAAGCCGTCTACCATATTGCAAGATTTGAAGACGCCAGGGAAGTGGCGGCGCAGGTGGGCAATTTTCACGATGATATTCTGCCGGATATCGATTACGAAGACGATGAACTAGCTATTGTTTAACAAGCAAACCGCATGAAACAACCCGGATTGCGGTAGAGTTCATAACAGGGTTCCTCGTATTGACTTTCATTCTATAAAGGCTTTCTGATGTAGTTTTGTTAGACACGACCCTGTTTTGATAGGGCAAGTATCGCCGTTATCCGGAAACGGTTTTTGATGCCTATTTGCAGGTTATCCCGTTTAGAAAAGCAAGTCTTGGGAGTTTTTTGTGTCAATTGAGGTTGGGAAGATTATAAAATATCCTGACCTGGATAATTACTTGTTAGTTCGCTAAAACACATTGAATATGGATAGTTTAATAAATAACAATAACCCTTGGCACCACTACGTATTTACCGCTGCAACAGTAATCTCTTCCTTTACTATTTATTACTTACTCTCGGCATATACTAATCCCGAGATAACAATGCTAATTACATTATCATTACCCGCCATCTTAGTGGTGGGTTTTATGTATTCACGTTCAAGAGGCATTATTAGCAGTATTATTAATTCAAAGAAAGATTTAGCTCTTTATCTAATTGGCACGACCTTTGTTGCTCCAATTGGTATAGTTATAACATATTTTATTGGCTGGGCAATTGGGTAAATGCAAACTAACAAATCAATCAAGTTCGCCCACAAACAACGTGGGCTTGGACACGGCAAAAAGCGCCGCGCCCCTTATTTCATCCGTTATGCATTCTTTGAAAGAGCTCGTCTTGGTTATAGAATAGTGTCCGCAAAGTACTAGACTACTCCGTCTGCAACAAGTGATTAGATTAGAGCGTCTTTGCTCGTAATAATGCCAAGCTGGTTATGAGCTGATGGCTATTTAAAACGTATTTAAACAGGAATTTCACCATGACAAGTACCCAACAACGTGCCGAACTACAACGCCAAATTTGGCAAATTGCTAATGAGGTTCGTGGCTCAGTCGATGGCTGGGATTTTAAGCAGTATGTATTAGGCACTTTGTTCTATCGTTTTATCAGTGAAAACTTTGCCAGTTACATTGAAGGCGGTGATGAAAGCGTTAATTATGGCGCGCTCGCCGATGATGTCATCACCGCAGAAATCAAAGACGATGCCATTAAAACCAAAGGTTATTTCATCTACCCCAGCCAGTTGTTTGTAAACATAGCCGCCAACGCCAACAATAATGCCAACCTGAACACCGATTTAGCCAGTATATTTTCCGCCATTGAAAGCTCAGCCAATGGCTACCCATCCGAAGTGGATATTAAAGGCTTGTTTGCCGATTTTGATACTACCAGTAACCGACTGGGGAACACCGTTGCAGACAAAAACACCCGCTTAGCCGCCGTACTGAAAGGCGTGGCGGGACTTCGTTTTAGCAAGTTCCAAGAAAACCAAATCGACCTGTTTGGCGATGCCTACGAGTTTTTAATTTCTAACTATGCCGCCAACGCAGGTAAATCAGGCGGCGAATTTTTCACTCCGCAAAACGTGTCCAAGCTCATTGCACAACTGGCCATGCACAAACAACAAAGCGTCAATAAAATTTACGACCCGGCAGCAGGTTCAGGCTCCTTATTATTACAAGCTAAAAAACACTTTGATGCCCATATCATTGAAGACGGCTTTTTTGGTCAGGAAATTAACCACACTACCTATAACCTTGCGCGTATGAATATGTTTTTGCACAACATTAACTACGACAAGTTCAATATTGCGCTGGGCGATACCTTGCGAGATCCGCATTTTGGCGATGACAAACCCTTTGATGCCATTGTGTCTAACCCGCCTTATTCGGTGAACTGGATTGGCAGCGACGACCCAACCCTCATTAATGATGAACGCTTTGCCCCCGCAGGTGTGTTAGCGCCCAAATCCAAAGCCGACTTTGCGTTTGTGCTCCATGCGTTAAGCTATTTATCCAGCAAAGGCCGCGCGGCTATTGTGTGCTTCCCCGGTATTTTTTATCGTAGCGGTGCCGAGCAGAAAATCCGCCAATATTTGGTGGATAACAACTATGTGGAAACCGTTATTTCTTTAGCGCCCAACCTGTTTTTTGGCACCTCCATCGCCGTCAATATCTTGGTGCTTTCCAAGCACAAAACCGACAACAATACCCAGTTTATTGACGCGAGTAGGTTATTTAAGTCACAAACGAATACCAACGTATTAACCGATGAACACATCGTGCAAATTATGCAAGCTTTTGATAATAAAGACGATGTTTCCCATTTTGCGCAATCCGTGGAATACGATGCGATAGCCGCCAATGACTACAACCTATCGGTAAGCTCCTACGTAGAAGCCAAAGACACCCGCGAAGTGATTGATATTACTGAGCTGAATGCCGAGTTGAAAACCACTGTAGTGAAGATTGACCAGCTACGCGCCGAGATTGACGCCATTGTTGCGGAGATTGAGGCATGAGTAATGCGAGCTTTATGGAGAAACTGCTTGAAGGCGTTGAAGTTGAATGGAAGGCGTTGGGGGAAGTAACAGAATATGAACAACCAACTAAATATCTAGTAAAATCAAAAAATTATAGTGATGTATTTAATACGCCAGTTTTGACAGCAGGTAAAACTTTTATTCTGGGATATACAGATGAAACAGATGGAATCTATAAAGCATCAGAAAATCCCGTAATTATTTTTGATGATTTTACAACCGCAAACAAATGGGTTGATTTTGATTTTAAAGCCAAATCATCAGCGATGAAGATGATTACTTCAATCGACGAATCTAAGTATTTGAAAAAGTATATTTATTACTGGTTAAATACATTGCCTAATGAACTGATTGACGGCGATCATAAACGTCAATGGATTAGCAATTTTGCTAGAAAGGAAATCCCCATCCCACCCCTCGATATCCAAGCTGAAATTGTCCGTATTTTGGACGCATTCACTGCGCATACAGCCGAGCTTAAAGCCGAGCTTAAAGCACGGAAAAAGCAATACAACTACTATCGCGACCAGTTATTAACCTTTGAAGAAGGCAAAGTTGAATGGAAGACGTTGGGGGAGGTGGTTAAACTTCAACGTGGGAAAAGACTTGTTAAAAGCCAATTAGAAGAATTTGGCAATTATGCAGTTTATCAAAATAGCATGACTCCACTTGGTTATTATCATGAAAGTAATGTCAAATTTGATACGGCTTTTATTATAAGTGCAGGAGCAGCAGGAGAAATTGGTTACAGTGATGTTGATTTTTGGGCGGCAGATGATGTTTATTTTTTCTTAACACCAGATGATATTGAAAGTAAGTTCTTATATCACTTTTTATTAACACAACAGAATAAGATTTCAGCTCAGGTTCGTAGAGCAAGTATTCCACGATTGTCAAAAGCAGTAGTTGAAAAACTAAAAATCCATATCCCACCAATTGCCGAACAAAAGCGCATCGTCTCTATCTTGGATAAATTTGACGCATTAACCAACTCAATCACCGAAGGCTTGCCGCGCGAAATTGAGTTGCGCCAAAAGCAATACCAATATTACCGCGATTTGCTTTTGAGCTTTCCCAAAGCAGAAGTAGAGGCTTAGTATGGGGAAGCCGTTAACGGAAATTGCACAACAACTCAATGCTTCCCATAAAAAAGTTCAATTGATTTATGCGTTCAATGGCACGGGCAAAACTCGGCTTTCACGCGAATTTAAACAGTTAATCGCACCGAAAACCGATAGCGATGAAGATGCGGAACAAACAGAGTTAGCGCGAAAGAAAATCCTTTATTACAGTGCGTTTACGGAAGATTTGTTCTATTGGGATAACGATTTGGAGCTTGATGCCGAGCCTAAATTAAAAATCCAGCCTAACTCTTTCACTAAATGGGTGCTTCAAGAGCAAGGTCAAGATCGAAATATTGTCGCTATTTTTCAACACCACACCAATGAAAAATTAACACCGCATTTTAGCGAAGATTTCTCTGAAGTTACCTTTTCACTTGAGCGTGGCGATGATGAAAGTTCAGGTAAGTTAAAAATATCAAAGGGTGAAGAAAGTAACTTTATTTGGAGTGTATTTTATAGCCTGCTTGAACAAGTGATTAGCGTGTTGAATGTCGCCGACCCAAGCGAACGTGAAACTGATCAGTTTGATCAGTTTGAATATGTATTTATTGATGACCCAGTCAGTTCGTTAGATGAAAACCATTTGATTGAGTTAGCGGTGAATTTGGCGCAATTGATTAAATCTAGCGAATCTAAAGAGCTAAAGTTTATCGTTACGACACATAATCCACTGTTTTACAATGTCTTATACAATGAGGTTAAAGCGAAGTCTGGCAATATACTGAGACGGTATGAAGATGGAACATTTGACCTTGAAGAAAAGAAAGGCGATTCAAACCAAAGTTTTTCATACCATTTGTTTTTAAAGCGTACTCTTGAACAAGCGATTGCGCAAAACGATATTCAAAAGTATCACTTCACGCTCCTGCGTAATTTGTATGAAAAAACATCTAATTTTCTTGGTTATCCTCAATGGTCGGATTTGCTGCCAGATGATAGGCAACTTTATCTTCAGCGCATTATCACTTTCACGAGTCATTCCACATTATCCAATGAAGCGGTTGCAGAGCCAACGGAACCAGAGAAGCAAACCGTTAAGTTTTTACTTGATAACTTGATTAACAGTTATCATTTTTGGCAGCAGGTAGAGCAAAATGACAATCGAAACTAAACCAGCTCTACATGGCCAACAAGACTTTGTCGTTGTATTACGACATATTCAACAATCGCGTCACCAGATTTTTACGCAAATTAACACGGCACTCATCGATTTGTATTGGCAAATTGGGCAAATCATTAGCCATAAAGTCAGTACAGAGGCGTGGGGTAAAGGCGTTGTGACTGATTTGGCCGCATTTATCGCGCAGCAAGACCCTGAACTCAAAGGCTTTAGCGATAAAAACCTGTGGCGCATGAAGCAGTTTTTTGAAACCTATCAGGCGGATGAAAAACTCTCAGCACTGGTGAGAGAATTGCCCTGGACGCACAACACGGTTATTTTCTCACGCTGTAAGTCCGCCGAAGAGCGTGAATATTATTTGAATTTATGCATCAAAGAACGCTATTCATCAAGGGATCTGGAGCGCCAGATTAATGCCTCTCACTTTGAACGCGCCATGCTGGGCAATCAAAAACTCTCAGCAGTGCTGAGAGAATTGCATCCAAACATTAGCAATACGTTGAAAGATAACTATGTACTGGAGTTTTTGGGCTTGCCTATGCGACACAATGAAAGTCATTTACAAAAAGCCTTAACTCAGAATATGAAACAATTTATTCTCGAATTGGGGCGAGACTTTATTTTTGTGGGCGAAGAATATCGTTTACAAGTAGGCAATCAAGATTTTTTTATTGACTTACTGTTTTTTCATCGCGGTTTGGCGGCATTGGTGGCATTTGAGTTAAAAATTGGCAAATTTAGTCCTGAGCATTTAGGGCAGCTTAGTTTTTACCTTGAAGCACTAGACCGCGATGTGAAAAAACCGCATGAAAATCCGAGCATTGGTATTTTGCTTTGCCGGGATAAAGATGAAGAGGTGGTGGAATACGCACTATCACGCAACTTATCACCCACGATGGTGGCTCAATATGAATTACAGCTGCCTGATAAAAAACTGATTCAGGCTAAACTGCATGAATTATCTGAAAATGGATATTTGGAATCAAACCAATGAAAGAATATAAAGCCATTGCAGAATCTAATAACTTTATCGTGCTGGATAAATACACCAAGTGTTCGCAGGTCAATGAAGTCTATCAAAGTGAATACGATTTAGAGCGTGAGTTTATCACCGACTTGGAAAACCAAGGATACGAATATCTGCGCGATTTAAATTCCCACGAAAAAATGCTGGCTAATGTGCGGGAGCAGTTGCAAACCCTGAACAATGTGCAGTTTTTAGAGGGTGAATGGCTGCGCTTTGTTGTGGAATACTTAGATAAACCCAGCGATAACAGCATCGACAAAACACGTAAAATTCATGACGACTATATTCATGATTTTGTGTTTGATGATGGGCATATTCAAAATATTTATCTATTGGATAAGAAAAATATTGCACGCAATAAAGCGCAGGTGATTAAACAGTTTGAACAAAAAGGCACGCAGGCCAATCGCTACGATGTCACCGTTTTGGTGAATGGTTTGCCGTTAGTGCACATTGAGCTGAAAAAACGCGGTGTGGCCATTCGCGAAGCCTTTAACCAAGTGCACCGCTATAGCAAAGAAAGCTTTAATACAGACAATTCACTATTTAAATATTTGCAGCTTTTCGTGATTTCAAACGGTACGGATAGCCGTTATTTTGCCAATACCACCAAGCGCGATAAAAACAGTTTTGATTTCACCATGAATTGGGCGAAATCAGATAACGCGTTGATTAAAGACTTAAAAGATTTTACCGCAACGTTTTTTCAAAAAAACACTTTGTTAAAGGTGCTGATACATTATTCGGTGTTTGACGTTAGCGATACCTTGTTAGTAATGCGCCCCTACCAAATTGCCGCGACCGAACGCATTTTATGGAAAATAAACAGTGCTTATCAAGCAAATAACTGGAGCACCACTGAAAGCGGTGGCTTTATTTGGCATACCACAGGCTCGGGTAAAACCTTAACCAGCTTTAAAGCGGCACGCTTGGCAACTGAGCTAGATTTTGTTGATAAAGTTTTTTTTGTGGTTGACCGTAAAGACCTTGATTATCAAACCATGAAAGAATATCAACGCTTTTCGCCCGATAGCGTCAATGGTTCAGACAGCACCGCAGGGCTAAAGCGTAACCTTGATAAAGATGATAATAAAATCATTGTCACCACTATTCAAAAACTGAATAACTTAATGAAAAGTGAAGGCGACTTGCCCATCTACAGCAAGCAAGTGGTGTTTATTTTTGATGAAGCGCACCGTTCGCAATTTGGTGAAGCGCAAAAAAACTTAAAGAAAAAATTCAAAAAGTTCTACCAGTTTGGTTTTACCGGTACACCTATTTTTCCTCAAAACGCCTTGGGCGCAGAAACCACTGCCAGCGTGTTTGGTCGTGAATTGCATGCTTATGTGATTACCGATGCCATTCGCGATGAAAAAGTATTGAAGTTTAAAGTGGACTACAACGATGTACGCCCACAGTTTAAGGCGATTGAAACGGAACAAGACGAGAAGAAACTAACGGCGGCAGAAAACAAACAAGCGTTATTGCACCCCGAGCGTATTCGAGAAATTTCTCAGTACATCTTGAATAACTTCAAGCAAAAAACCCATCGCCTACAAGCCAATGGCAAAGTCTTTAATGCCATGTTCGCCGTGAGCAGCGTAGATGCAGCCAAGTTGTACTATGAATCGTTTAAGAATTTACAGAAAGACATTAACAAGCCACTTAACATTGCCACCATCTTCTCTTTTGCGGCCAATGAAGAACAAGATGCCGTAGGGGATATTCTGGATGAAAGCTTTGAACTCTCGGCAATGGATAGCAGTGCTAAAGAGTTTCTAAGCGCGGCGATTGATGACTATAACGCGCTGTTTAAAACCAATTACGGCGTTGATAGCAAACAATTTCAAAACTATTACCGCGACCTTGCCTTGCGGGTAAAAAATCAAGAAGTGGATTTGCTCATTGTGGTGGGCATGTTTTTAACAGGCTTTGACGCGCCTACGTTGAACACCTTATTCGTGGATAAAAACCTGCGCTACCACGGCTTGTTGCAAGCCTATTCACGCACTAACCGCATTTATGATGCCACCAAGACGTTTGGCAATATTGTCACCTTCCGCGATTTAGAACAAGCCACAATTGATGCCATTACCTTATTTGGTGACAACAACACCAAAAACGTGGTGCTGGAAAAAAGCTACAAAGAATACATGCAAGGCTTTACCGATGTGGCAACAGGTGAAGCACGACGTGGTTATTTGGATGTGGTGACAGAGTTGCAACAACGTTTTCCTAACCCTGATGACATCGTTAAAGAAAAAGATAAAAAAGACTTCGCTAAATTATTTGGTGAATATTTGCGTGTCGAGAATGTGCTGCAAAACTACGATGAATTTGCTGGGTTAAAAGCCTTACAAAGCTTAGATATGACCGACCCTACAGCCGTAGAGGCGTTTAAAGCTAAGCACTACCTAAACGAAGATGACTTAGCCGCTATGCAAGCGATTAAGATGCCATCCGAGCGCACTATTCAAGATTACCGTTCAACCTATAACGATATTCGCGATTGGCTTCGCCGTGAAAAATCTGGCAATGAAAAAGACACCTCCACCATTGATTGGGATGATGTGGTTTTTGAGGTCGATCTTCTTAAATCACAAGAGATTAATCTGGATTACATTCTGGAATTGATTTTTGAAAACAGTAAAAAGCTTAAAGATAAAGCGGCATTGGTTGAAGAAGTACGCCGTTTAATTCGTGCCAGCCTTGGCAACCGTGCCAAAGAAAGTTTGCTGGTTGATTTTATTAATCAAACCAACTTGGATAACATTCTCGACAAAGCCAGTATTATTGATGCTTTCTTTACCTTTGCTCAAGCTGAACAACAACGTGAAGCAGAAGAATTAATTAGTGCTGAAAACCTGAATGCAGAAGCCGCTAAACGTTACATCACTTCATCGTTAAAACGTGAGTATGCCAGTGAAAACGGCACTGAGCTAAATGCAATCCTTCCCAAAATGAGCCCGCTTAATCCGCAATACTTAACCAAAAAACAAAGTGTTTTCCAAAAAATTGCCGCTTTTGTTGAGAAGTTTAAAGGAGTGGGTGGGAAGGTTTGATCCAAGTATTATAAGGTGTTAACGTTTTTAAAGCCGTTGTTCAACTGTACAAAGCAATCCGAGAAGATATCCCCGCCACCGTTCAGGTATGCTTTCATGTCAAACAATTTGTGGTTAAAGCATGCATAACAAGGCGCTGCTGTCGGATAATTTTTACGCTGCGCTCCAAAATTGCCGCAGAGCGCGGCGTTAAGTGCTAAACAAAGACATTTATGAACGACCTCGCCGCAACATTTATCTTCTTTTTTGCCGTCATCGACCCGATCGGAACGGTTCCTGTGTTCATTGCGGTCACCAACCACTATGAAGACCACATTAAGAGAAGAATAGCCGTTAAGGCGACCCTGGTTTCGGCGATGATCCTTCTATTCTTCGTTGTGGCCGGGGAATTCATCCTCACTGCCATTTCTATCCCGTTGTCGGCATTCCAGATTGCCGGAGGGATTGTCCTCTTTCTTTTTGCGCTCTCCATGATTTTTGGAGACAGCAAACCGGAAGAAGAAATCAAGATGGCTGCGAGCGGGAATGAAACAGCCATTTTCCCGCTTGCCGTTCCCTCTATTGCCAGCCCGGGCGCAATGCTCGCGGCGGTATTGCTGACCGAAAATAACCGGTTCAACCTTCTGGAACAAGCTCAAACCACGGCGATTATGTTCTCGGTATTATTAATCGTTTTGCTGTTTATGCTCGCTGCGAGTTGGATTCATCGCTTTATCGGGAACAGCGGGGCGAGCATTATCAGCCGGGTTATGGGGCTGATCCTTTCCTCCGTGGCTGCCGCAAGCGTCCTGGCTGGAATCAAGGAGTATTTCTCGCTTTAAAGCGCTGCAAGGTTTTTTTGGATAAATATCATCAAGCTTAAGCAGTTGTTTAGCGATAACATTCAATCAGGGGCATAGCGGTGGGCGAAAGGCTGCGCGACAGAGCAGCTATTAAATGAGCTGGGGGTGACGTGAGGTTAAATTAAGGAAAAAATACGGGACGGCCGGTAAGATGGCGTAAGTATCGCAATCAATAGTAAACTGAGGCGGCAGCATCCCTGTATGCCGGATTGCTAAAAAATCTTAACCCAACCCAAAAAGCGCTACGACAAAGGTAACAATAATGCTAAAAAAAATGTCTATTACCACCAAAATACTGATTGCTATGGGTATTGGTTTAATTCTGGGCAGTCTGATTAACGTCTTTTTCAGCGAAGTTGCTTTTGTACAAACTTATCTGGTCAAGGGACTGTTTTATGTGGTGGGTGCGGCATTTGTTAATGCCCTAAAAATGCTGGTCGTGCCTCTGGTGACTTTTTCACTGATTTGCGGCGTCTGCGGCATTGGCGATGTCAGCGTGCTAGGGCGGATCGGTGTAAAAGCCTTCGGTTTATATATACTGACCACCGGAATGGCGATTACGCTGGCGTTATTCGTCGCTATTATTGTAGCTCCAGGTAAAGGCTTTGAACGGGTTGCAGGCGCGAGTCCATTTACGCCGAAACCTGCCCCCCCGTTAACCGATGTGTTTATCAATATCGTCCCCAGTAATCCAGTTAATGCCTTCGCCGAAGGCAATATGCTGCAGATTATTTTCTTTGTGATTTTATTTGCAATAGCCATGCTGATGTGCGGTGAAATCGGACAGGAACTGAATAAATCAGCTGAAAAACTCAATGAAGTAATGATGAAAGTCGTCACTCTAGTCATGGATTTTGCCCCCATAGGCGTATTCTTTTTAATGGCCAAGACCTTTTCGGAACAAGGCTTTGGTTTAATAGTGCCGATGATAGGTTATTTCAGTGTCGTTATCGTCTGCCTGTTACTCCATGCATTCGGCACGCTCAGTCTGTTACTGGCGTTATTTGCAAAACTTAATCCGATTATATTTATCAATAAAATGCGTCCGGCGCATATTTTTGCCTTCAGTACCGCCAGTTCCAATGCCACTATCCCGGTCACCTTGCAAGTGGTTGAAAAACGACTGGGAGTTGATAATGCCACGGCGGCGTTTACCATCCCGCTGGGCGCAACCATTAACATGGACGGCACAGCGATTATGCAGGGTGTGGCGACGGTTTTTATCGCTAATGTCTATGGCATAGACTTGGGGGTTGGTGATTATGTAACCGTTGTCGGCATGTCCATTCTGGCATCCATAGGCACAGCAGGTGTACCGGGCGTGGGTTTAATCATGCTGGCGATGGTGTTTAATCAAGTCGGTTTGCCCATTGAAGGCATTGGGCTGATTTTAGGGGTCGATAGATTGTTGGATATGGTGCGTACCGCTGTTAATGTCACCGGCGATGCAACGGTAACTTGCATAGTCGCACGCGGTGAAAATGAAATAGACGAAAATATCTTTAACGATCCGGAAGCGGGTGTAATTACCGAAGTTGAATTACCGCACAAACATATCACTGAAAATAGCTGACAGAGGTGATAAGTTCATGCCACAGGGTTAAATCGTAAACTTCAATGCAATCAGACTGATTGATTATTGTTGAGAAATGCGATTAAAAATACAGCTAAAACGTGTTATTCTGACAATCCGGTATTATTTTGATTGCAATTTTTAACAGGAGACCATCATGAGTGAAAGAATTATCATGCGGACAGGTGAAGCACTGGTTGCCGGCGGACCTCCGGGTACTGCGGCTGAGCCAGAAATCGTCATTGGTGAACTGGATGGGCCAGTCGGTATTGCGCTGGCTACCTTAACCGGCGATCAAGCCAAAGGCCATTCAAAAGTCTTTGCCATTTTGAATACTGACATCCAGGTTCGTCCGGTAACCCTGATGGTTAGCAAGGTGACTGTCAACAATAGCCGCTACACAAATATTCTGATGGGTACAGTGCAGGCGGCCATAGCCAATGGTGTTCTGGATGCTGTCCGTGCCGGCGATATTCCTAAAGAAAAAGCCAATGATCTGGGTATTATTTGCTCAGTTTGGCTGAATCCAAGTGTTGCCACCGATGACAATCTGGATCACCAGATCCTGTTTGATATTCATCGTAAAGCGATGGCGCAAGCCATACATAAAGCGATGACCAATACACCGGATATTGACTGGTTACTGGAAAATCAGGATAAGATCACGCATAAATATTTTCAGATGGGTCTGGAGGGTAAAATTTAATCCATTCCGATATGAAACATACCTCCCGTATTTTCGGCGCATTAAATGGAGTCAATTACAGGGCGCAGCAAGCGGCAGACGGAGTGCACCGTGTCCGGCTTTTACGCTAATCCTCAATGGATAGAGGTTTAAATTGGAGTGATTTCCGTGGATGAATCAAAGAACTACCGCACACTGAGTGAGTTTTATCCGTTTTACCTCGGCGAACATTCCAACCGGACTTCCCGGCGGCTGCACTTCGTCGGCACAACCTTTGCTCTGACGCTGTTTATTATTGCTGCCGCCACTCAGATGTGGTGGCTGATAGCGCTAGGCTTTGTACAGGTTTATGCACTTGCCTGGACCGGGCATTTTTTCTTTGAGCACAACAAGCCCGCTACCTTCGAATATCCCTGGTTCAGCTTTCTCGCCGACTGGCGTATGTGGTGGGAAATTCTGACAGGCAAGCTCCGGTTTTAGCAGGATGTGTCGATTTGTAAGTATAGAGTCCGACGTTGGTAAAGCGACACAAAGTTTCCTCTCCCTTTGGGAGAGGGTTAGGGTGAGGGTATTACAAAGGTCGCTTTACCAACTTTGGCTCCTATATAACCTGATTATCCTAGAAAGCGTAGTTTAGCCACAGATGAACACGGATTTACACGAATAAACAACTAGTTACATCAATTCTTTGTGACACCATTTGGGTGAAGTGCCAGCCTCGCGCAACATAATGTTTTATCAGTGTTTTTCTGTGTAAATCTGTGGCTAACTAAGGTTTTTAGGTTGAACGGCTATTGAATAATAGCGCTCTGCGAAAATCGCTAGCAGAAGCGGGTAAAGATAGTGCTCAAGCTTATGACTGGAAACACATTGGTGAACAATTCCCGGCGCTGTACAATCAACTTATAAAAAATTAATATTTGTTGAAGCCATAACATTTTTTTAAACACCAATTACCATGAGACTGGATGCTGCGACACAAAACATCATAAAAACAGAAGTAGCCAATCTGATCGGAACGGATAGTATCGTGCGTCTTTTCGGCAGTAGAGTAGACGACAATCAATGTGGCGGTGACATTGACTTACTGATTGAATCCCCTGCTCCCATCGAAAACAGGGTTCAGACCGAGTGCCGGCTTGCCGCTCGTCTTTACATAAAACTTGGCGGACGTAAAGTCGATGTGTTGATTAAAGACAGCCTAACTCCCATCGAGCCCGTGCATCAACAAGCCTTACAGCACGGAGTCATTCTATGAACCAACCATCGCAGCGCGACCGCTGGTTTATTGTAAGTCAATTGCTTTTATTGACAGAAAAAGAAGCCAGGCATCTTCTCATCACCACTAACCGGATAAAAGCGCTTGAACCCAATCTAGCCTGGGTTGAAGCACTTGAAAGCCATATTGAAAGCGGAGAAATGCTTGATGCTTTTGTTTCCCGTTTCAGTCGATTGCAAGATACTTTGGGCGACAAACTGTTGCCTGCTCTCTTGCGCGCCAGCCTGGAATCAACCGGCTCTCAACTCGATAATCTGTTGCGCGCCGAAAAGCTTGGCTGGATCAGTTCTTCTGAACAGTGGATTGAAATCAGAATGCTCAGAAACCGGCTGGTACATGAATACATGAACTCTGCCGAAAACTTGTTGCAAGCTCTACACACAGCGCTGGAGAGCGTAGTTATTTTGATTGACACGCAAAAACGATTGGCGATTTATGCCGGCCAATTCATCCGTTAAATACTGCGCTATCTGGTATCCAACACTTCATCAAACAAGCATTGATATTCTTTTACCATCCGATCCATGGTAAACGCCTTTTCAATCCTGGCTCGATTATATTCGCCCATTTCCCTACGCAAGCGCGCATCATCAGCCAATTGATTGATCTTATCGGCGAATATTTGAACATCACCCAAGGGACACAAGAAACCGCCTTTGTCATCATCAACCAATTCCGGTAAAGATGAACAATTCGTTGTAACCACAGGCAATCCGCAAGCCATGGCTTCGGCCACAGCCAATCCAAACCCCTCTCTTACGGTAGGGAATATAGGAGCCAAAGTTGTTGGTAAAGCGACCTTTGTAATACCCTCACCCTAACCCTCTCCCAAAGGGAGAGGGGACTTTGTGTCGCTTTACCAACGTCGGACTCTATAACAGTATATCCATATCGTTATATACGCAGGGCATTTGCATATAATTCACAGAACCGAGGCATTGTAGGCGTTCATTTCCGGGCAGTTCCATTTTGCTGCGCAAACCGGAGGTGTAAAAAACTGTTATTTTTGGTGACAGCCTTGAAAGGATGGGCAACAACCATTGCACGCCTTTTCTACGCGTTATATTGCCGCAGAAAAGCACTCTTATTTCCTTACCTAAGCGTTTACCGGAACGATTCGGAAAAAAACGGTTTTGATCTATGCCATTGTAGATCACTTTCACCGCTTCACGCCAGGAATTCAGAGCGTAGCGGTACTTTGTACAAATCAATCAGTTAATGGGCATTAATATTTAATTTTTCCGGCTGTTTTAATGAATAATGAATGATTTTCCATCAATTCCATACTTAAAAATCATACTCCCCATGAAAAAAAA
>JAGXGJ010000155.1 GCA_024636875.1 Methylococcaceae bacterium
GAGAACTTCTTTCTGTTTGGTTTGACTGAAGAGCAGGTTGAAGAAATGAGGCATCATTATGACCCTGTGGCTATGATTGAGCAGGATGAAGATTTGCAACGGGTAATAAGGCTTATCGAATGTGAACATTTTAACCAGTTTGAACCGGGAATTTTTAATGATATTCTGGCATCGATAAAAAGTCCTTACGATCCCTGGATGACCGTTGCAGATTTCCGGAGCTTTATCGACACACAGAAACGCGTGGAAGCGGCTTATCAGGATAAGGAGCGCTGGACCAGAATGAGTATTTTAAATTGCGCCAGCAGTGGCAAGTTTTCTACCGATAGAACGATCACTGAATACAATAATGAGTTGTGGAAGCTTGCGCCGCTCAAAGTTTTAAAATAGATAGCTGCCAATGATGTTTTTTCGCGGGTTAAATCGCGTCTCTACTAATCTGCACCAGTCATCCAGTCCAGAGCCAATGCTTCGGCGACCTTGATACCATCCACAGCTGCCGAAAGAATCCCGCCAGCATAGCCGGCACCCTCCCCTGCCGGGTACAAGCCCTTCGTATTTATGCTTTGGTAATGCGCATTGCGCTTGATACGAACCGGCGATGATGTGCGCGTTTCAACGCCGGTTAACACCGCATCGTCCATGGCAAAGCCTTTTATTTTCCTGTCGAAGGCGGGCAAGGCTTCACGTATCGCCTCTATGGCGTAAGCCGGCAAAGCCTTGCCTAGATCACCCAAAAGCACACCCGGTGTATACGAAGGCAATACTGAACCAAACACTGAAGAAGGACGCTTTGAGAGAAAATCACCGACCAGCTGTCCTGGCGCCTGATAGGTTTCTCCGCCCAGTTTAAAGGCGCCGGCTTCCAGTCGGCGCTGAAAATCGATACCCGCCAACGGGTGGCCCGGATAATCATCAGGCGTGATGCCAACCACTATGGCGCTGTTGGCGTTGCGCTCGTTGCGTGAATATTGGCTCATGCCATTGGTGACGACATGCCCCGCCTCGGAAGTTGCAGCCACCACAGTGCCGCCAGGACACATGCAGAAACTGTAGACAGCGCGGCCATTGCGGCAATGATGCACCAGTTTGTAATCGGCAGCGCCCAGCAAGGGATTACCCGCATGATTGCCGAAACGGCATTTGTCAATCAGCGACTGCGGATGTTCAATGCGAAAACCGATAGAAAAAGCTTTGGCTTCAATATAAACGCCGCTTTCATGGAGCATTTTGAAGGTGTCACGCGCACTATGGCCGACAGCCAGCACCACATGATAGCTACGAATTGTTTCGCCGTTGGCAAGAATTACACCGCGTAGCTGACCGTCGACTATACCAATTGCATCCACGCGGCTCTGGAATCGGATCTCTCCCCCCAATGATTCGATAGTGGCGCGCATCTGTTCCACCATGGTCACCAGTTTAAACGTGCCGATATGGGGTTTGCTGACACGCAGAATTTCGGCAGGCGCACCCGCTTTTACAAATTCAGTGAGTACTTTGCGGCCATAATGATGTGGATCCTTGATCTGGGTATAGAGTTTGCCATCGGAAAAAGTTCCGGCGCCGCCCTCGCCAAACTGCACATTGGATTCAGGATTAAAAATCCCTTTGCGCCATAGTCCGAAAGTATCTTTGGTGCGTTCCCGTACTTCTTTACCCCGCTCCAGAATAATCGGGCGAAAGCCCATCTGTGCCAGAATCAGCCCGGCAAACAGCCCGCAAGGCCCTGTGCCGATAACAACAGGCCGCTCTGTCATTTTCCCTGAAGCCCGGGTTACAAAATGGTAAGCGGTGTCGGGCGTTAAAGAGATATGCGGGTCATCTTTTAGCCGTGCCAGAATTGCCTGTTCATTTTTTACCTCTATATCAAGGGTATACACAAGAGTTATTGGATCCCGCTTGCGTGCATCATGACCTTGCCGGAATATTGTATAAGCGATGAGCTCCTCTGCGCCGATGTCCACTCGTTTGAGTATGGCCGTTTTGATCGCACTTTCAGCGTGATCAAGGGGGAGCCTAAGTTCAGTGATTCGCAACATGTCGTGTATTTTTTATGGAGTTGTATGTTTTAACAGCTTTAGAACAATGTCAGATTCGCTATTTTACCGCAAATGACTTTTCTTATTAGCCGCTTTATCATATAGCTATAAAACTGTCAGTTGTGACTATAATTAGAGCCCGATAATTTAAACCCTAAAGCTCACTAAAATCACAAACTTTCCAGCGTGGTCAGAAATTCTATTGCCGGGTCTGGCGTGCCTGACGTAATATCACCGGACGAACTACATAACAATAACAGGAAGGATAAACCGATGAAAAAAACAAAATTGCCTGTCATATTTTTTATTATTTCTTTTTTTACCATCGGCACGGCTTATGCCACAGAGCATCATAGCGGTCATGGCGGCGGCAGTGGCGGAGGCGGCGGTAGCACAGCGGGTACTTGTGGCAAACCACATCTGGGCAACTTCATGCCGCCACATCTGGCAACCATTGCACCAGAAGGAGAGTTTTCTTTTCGGGTTTTCAATATCGACAAGCCCGAGCAAATTGCGGTAACTGTGAAGAAAATGCCTGTTGAAATAACCGCTGAATATAAAAATCCTTTTTATCTGATTAAAGGAAAAATGCCTGCCTCTCTTGTAAACACGGCGGCTCGAATTAACATCAAGGTGAGTGCCAAATCCCCGCATTGTGAAGCCGAGAATGGATGGTTGTTGAAAATAGCCGGCGAATAATCAGTTTTCCACAGTATAGAGTCCGACGTTGGTAAAGCGACACAAAGTCCCCTCTCCCTTTGGGAGAGGGTTAGGGTGAGGGTATTACAAAGGTCGCTTTACCAACTTTGGCTCCTATATCAACTGTGCCATAGTAAATTTGGTCGCAGTTGATACATCTCTAGATCCTTTTCCTTGATTGCCTGGCTATTGTTTATGTCTGTAAACCATTCTATGAAAAAATGTGCAGTCTATTGTCTGGCGCAGCATTTTGATATTAGCGCCCTGGCATCTGCGCTGTCAGACTCAACGCTGATAAGAATTATCAAAGGCGCATTACTGATTGAAGATAATCAATCCTGGTCAGTCGTATTTGCCTATGGCGCTGTTGTGCATTGGAATGTCAGCCCGGAACAGCAGGTTAGGCTCCATCAGTTGTTATTGAATCATGCAGAAAACCCGTTGGCTATCATAGAGGAAGAAAACTTCACTTTCAGTCTCGATTGCCCGGCTACTCGCATTATTGAGGATCATATTGAAATAGAATCTTCGGACCCCATTTTAATCTTTGCACTATCGCAGGGCATGGCCCAATCGATCAAACTGGCCTCTTTTGAAACCAATGCCATTACAACCATCAACAATACCAGCTATATTCCAAAATCATTGGCAGAAAATGGCAGTATCAAGTTAAGCCGTCATAAAATAGCGAAAATTCGCGGGCAATTGTTTTTAACCAAAAGTGATATTATTCTAAATTATGACTTGCTGGATACGCCCGATTTCTTTTGGGAATACCCTGAATATGAGTCCTTTTACAGCATAACCGCAAAATATCTGGAAATAGCCCCGCGCACTGAGGTATTGTCCAAGAAGCTTGAAACCATCCATGAGTTATTTGAAATGTTGGCGGATGAACAAAAACACCGGCATTCATCGATACTGGAATGGATTATTATCTGGTTGATCGCGTTTGAAATCGGCATGACGATATTCGACAAAGTGTTCTGAACCTGTCTTTACATAATGCGAATTAAAAGCTAAATTTTAGGCCATGAAATTAACGAATCATATTTATCGTACTTCCCCTCACCCAACCCTCTCCCTCTGGAGAGGGCTTAAATCCGGCATTGTGGGATTTTAGTCCTTAATTCACATTTTAATGCTCAGTTACCGACACTCATTTCATGCAGGCAATTTTGCTGATGTTTTAAAACATATCGTTTTAATCGAGATTCTTGAGTATCTGAAAAAGAAAGATAAACCATTCTGTTGTATCGATACCCATGCAGGACCGGGGACTTATCAGCTAAACGGTGAATACGCACAAAAAAACAGGGAGTTTGAAAACGGTATCGGCAAATTATGGCAACGTGATGATTTGCCGGACCGCGTTGCCAACTATGTTAATCTCATCAAATGCTTTAATAACTCAGAGCTGTTAACCTGCTATCCCGGTTCACCAGCAATCGCAAAACAGCTATTGCGCTGCAAAGATCGCTTGTTTTTATATGAATTGCATTCAACGGAAATAGAGCTGTTAAACAATTCTGTTAACAAAGACAGGCGTATCAAAGTATTTCACGCCGATGGCTTAAAACACGCCATAGGCTTATTACCGCCTGACGAACGCCGCGGGTTGACGTTGATCGATCCTTCCTATGAAATCAAAGGCGACTACAGTCTGGTTGCCGAATTCCTGGTAAATATGTACAAACGCTTTGCTACAGGTACTTATGCACTCTGGTATCCGGTTGTAGAACGCTCTCGCAATCAGAAACTGGAAAAGGCCATTCAAACCAGTGGCATCAAAAATGTGCAGCTATTTGAATTGGGTATTGGAGCTGATACCAATCAACATGGCATGACTGCCAGCGGTATGATCGTGGTGAACCCTCCATGGACTTTATCTGCGACAATGCAGCAGATGCTACCCTGGCTGGCAGATGTTTTAAGTAAAGATAACAAGGGCTTTTATCGCATACAAACATTGCTTGGAGAATAGCCCTGACGATCGCTGACATAGAATATTTGCACATCAAAATCTGGTTTTACAAATCTCCTCTACCCCGCTGTCCAGCAGGGGGCAGGTCTCTTTGTAAAATTGAGGTGGTAGAGTGGGCAAGCTTTTTTGCCCTTTACAAAACCGAAGGCTTTCATAAACAGGGTTGAAGTGTCAGGACGAACGGAATCGATGTTTCAGGTGTCAGATTTGTTTTATGTACGTTTCTTAGGATAAAACGTGAGTTCCGAAATTTCAAAAAACGATTTTGATGCAAGCACGTTTTTAAAAAAACTGACCACGCGCCCGGGCATTTATACAATGCTAAATGGCAAAGGCGAGATTATTTATATTGGCAAGGCCAAAAATCTAAAAAATCGCGTCTCCAGTTATTTTAAAACGCAAACTGCGTCGATCAAGCAGCAGGTTATGGTGGCCAATGTGGCAGCCATTGAAGTGACTGTGACACGTACCGAAGGCGAGGCGTTATTGCTGGAATGCCAGCAAATCAAACACCATAAGCCGCGTTACAATATCTGTTTAAGGGATGATAAATCCTTTCCCTATATGTTCCTGTCCAGTGAGCAGGACTTCCCGCAAATCACTTTTCATCGTGGCGCAAAAAATAAAAAGGGCCGCTACTTTGGTCCTTATCCCAGTTCGGGTGCTGTCAGGGAAAGCCTGAAACTGCTGCAAAAGCTGTTTCCAATCCGGCAGTGCGACGATTCCTACTATAACAACCGCACCAGACCTTGCCTGCAATATCAGATAGAACGCTGCACCGCGCCCTGCGTCGGCCTGATTGACAAACAAAGCTATGCACAGGATGTTGAAAGTACGGTGATGTTTCTGGAGGGCAAGGGCGGACTGCTGATTGATCAGTTGATTATCAAGATGGAGCAGGCTGCGGCCAATCTCGATTTTGAGCAGGCCGCAGGCTTCAGAGATCAGATCGCAAAATTACGTTCAGTGCTGGAAAAACATTTTGTTCATGGCGAAAAGGGCGATGTTGATATTATTGCCTGTGCAAGCAAAGCCAATGTGGCCTGTGTGCAAGTGTTTTTTATCCGCAACGGCCAGCATCTGGGTAATAAAGTATTTTTCCCCAAAATGACCGATGAGCACGATCCTGCGGCCATCGTGCAGGCATTTATTGCCCAATATTATCTGGATAAACAAGCGCCGTATGAATTGATAGTCAGTCATGAACCGGAAGAAGCAGAGTTATTAACAGAAGTTTTAGCCGGTCAGGCAAAGCATTCGGTAACTATTTCTCACAACGTTAGAGGAGAGCGGTTAAAATGGCTGCAAATGGCTATGACTAATGCCGAGCATTCTCTGTTGAGCAAGTTATCGGATAAACAGGGTATTTATGCCCGGTTTCTCAGTCTGCAGGAAGAACTGGCTTGCAAAGACCTGCCTAAACGCCTGGAATGCTTTGATATCAGCCATACACAAGGCGAACAGACAGTCGCATCCTGTGTGGTTTTTGACAGGGAAGGTCCGGTAAAATCAGCTTATCGCCGGTTTAATATCAGCGGCATAACCGGCGGCGATGATTATGCGGCAATTCATCAGGCGGTCTTCAGACGTTTTAAACGACTTAAACAGGGTGAGCATGAGGCGCCGGATATATTGTTTATTGATGGCGGCAAAGGCCAGGTGCATGAAGCACAAAAGGCATTAGCGGAATTAGACATAAACAATGTTATGATAGTCGGCGTTTCCAAGGGGCCGGATAGAAAACCCGGCATGGAAAAGCTGATTCTGGCGGATCAGGAACAGCCTGTTGATATAACACCTGGAGCCAGCGGTTTGCTGTTAATTCAACATATCCGCGATGAGGCGCACCGGTTTGCAATAACAGGGCACAGGCAACGTCGCGGCAAGGCATCAAAACAATCAGTGCTGGAAACCATTCCGGGATTGGGTTCCAGGCGGCGGCAGATTTTATTAAAACAGTTTGGGGGGCTGCAGGGCATTTCATGCGCAGGCGTGGATGCGCTTTGCAGTGTAGACGGCATAAGCCGGCAGTTGGCACAACGAATTTACGAACTTTTTCATCATCAAGATGACGATTCAATATAACATACCTACTAATCTTACTCTGTTACGAATCGCGTTAATACCTTTATTAACCGTGGTTTTTTATTTACCCTGGCACTACTCCAATCTGGCTTGTACGCTGATTTTTATATTAGCCGGAATTACCGACTGGCTGGACGGTTACCTTGCCAGAAAAATGCAGCTGGAAACAACTTTTGGCGCTTTCCTGGATCCTGTAGCCGATAAACTAATGGTCGCTATAGTTCTGGTTTTAATTGTTCAGCAACAAGGGAGTCCTTACCTGGCAATTCCAGCAGCTGTTATTATAGGAAGAGAAATAACCATTGCCTCACTGAGAGAATGGATGGCAGAAATCGGCCAGCGGGCAAAAGTCAAGGTTTCTCAATTGGGTAAATGGAAAACCACGGCACAAATGGCGGCAATTGGCATGTTGTTATATCGCGATGATTTGTTCGGTATCCCGATAAACTATTGTGGTTATGGCCTTCTGTATATTGCAGCCGTATTAACGCTATGGTCTATGATTAATTATTTAAGCGCTGCATTGGCAGTCATCAGGGAAAATTAATTTCACTTTGAGCGGCCACACGACCAGCATAAAGCCTTATAGATTTTTATAAACACAAACACATACAGCACATTGACAAGCTGCAACAATAAGAAAATGGACCAGGAAAAAGAAATTACTCAATCGAAAGCTGAAACACAGGACGAGATATTACTGGCGGCTCTAAAACTATTTGCCGAAAAAGGTTATTTTAATACATCATTAACTGACATTGCGGAAGCCGCGGGTATAAAAAATACCAGCATAATCTATCAGCATTTCAAAAATAAACAAATGATCGCAGCGCAGCTGTATACCGATATTTTTGACAGTTTAAACAGTTCTATCGATGATATAGGGCGTATAAATCAAAAATCATCAGAGCAGTTGCGCGGCATTGTCGATTTGTTTTTCAAGCTGACTGATGATGCACCCGATGTCATGCGGTTTCTGCTGATTTTAAAACTCAATGAGTTCTTGCCGGAAGAAAAACCTGTTCTGCAAACAGCCGCTTTCGTGAAAATCGGCAAAATCATTCAGTCAGGCATTAATGCAGGAGAAATACGCAATATTAATCCGTTGCTGGTAAATGCCTATTTTTTCGGCATTATCAACAACACCCTGCAATCAGTGTTGACTGGTGCGCTGGACAAAAAAGCCGATGCCTATCTGGCACAAACGTGGCTAACCGCATGGAGTGCAATCGCCAGGAAGTGATGCCGCTGCGCGGCTGCATTATGTTGTTTCTTGATTAGGAATGCGTACAAATTAACTTGTACAGGTTTATTGGGGAATCGTGCTGAAGATTCCTGTTAATCATGAGCACTATTGTTGCTTTACCGGCTGCGGTGTTAATTTCCAGATA
This sequence comes from Methylococcaceae bacterium, assembly GCA_024636875.1. Taxonomy (GTDB): domain Bacteria; phylum Pseudomonadota; class Gammaproteobacteria; order Methylococcales; family Methylomonadaceae; genus JAGXGJ01. The sequence continues at coordinate 8,202 of JAGXGJ010000155.1, forward strand.
TCCCGATTGTATTCGCCAATGGTTCTATCGGTAGAAAATTTGCCGCTGTTCGCACAATTTAAAATACTCATTTTGGTCCAGCGATCTTTATCTCGATAGGCCTCTTCAACCCGTTTCTGAACATCTACAAAACTTCGAAAATCGGCAATCGTCATCCAGGGGTCATACTGACTTTTTATGGAATTGATTAAATCATTAAATAGTCCCGGCTCAAATTGATTAAAATAGCCAGATTCCAGAAGATGCATGACCTGCTGCAAATCTTCATCCTGGTCGATAATAGCGATTGGGTCATATTGGCTTCGCTTTACTTCAATTTCATCTGCCGTCAAACCAAACAGGAAAAAGTTTTCATCACCCACTTCCTGGCGAATTTCAATGTTAGCGCCATCCAGTGTACCGATGGTAATAGCGCCGTTCATCATCAGCTTCATGTTGCCGGTGCCCGAAGCTTCCTTGCCTGCAGTGGATATTTGCTCGGATAAATCAGCGCCCGGACATATTTTTTCCATGGCCGAAACGCGATAATCCGGCAAAAACAGCAAAGTTAATTTATCACCTACGTCAGGGTCAGAATTAATAATCCGGGCAACATTATTGATCAACTTGATGGTTTGTTTTGCCATTCGATAACCGGGAGCCGCCTTGCCGCCGATTAATACGCATCTTGCCACCCAGTTTTCGGTGTCACCTTTTTTAATGCAGTTATAAAGATGAATAACATGCAATACATTTAACAGTTGCCGCTTGTATTCATGAATACGTTTAACCTGCACATCGAATAAAGCATCAACGCTCAAATGCAGTTCCGCGCTGTACTTGCCTTTTTTATAGTCAATCAGGCGCTGTTTTGCTGCCTGTTTGATGGCACGCCAGCGTTGCCGGAATTGTGCATCCTCAGCGTAGGGTTGCAGCTTTTTTAACTGCGATAAATCAGCAACCCACTGTTCGCCTATTGTTTCTGTTATCAGACTTGCCAACTCTGGATTACTGGCGGCCAGCCAGCGCCGGGGCGTTACCCCATTGGTTTTATTGTTGAATTTATGCGGCCATAAGGCGTAAAAGTCACTGAATAAGCCTTGCTGCAACAACTGGGAATGCAGCTGGGCAACCCCGTTGACGGAAAAACTGCCCACTATGGCAAGATGGGCCATTCTTACCTGTTGCTCATCACCTTCCTCTATAATGGACATTCTACGTAAACGCGCGCTATCGCCTGGCCAGTGCATGGAAGCTTCAGTTATAAAATTGACATTAATTTCAAAAATAATGTCCATCAGTCGCGGCAATAATTCTTGCATCAATCTAACAGGCCATTTTTCCAGCGCTTCGGGCAACAAGGTATGGTTGGTATAGGCCATGGTATTTTTGGTGATTGCCCATGCTTCATCCCATGTTAAACCGTGAATATCCATCAGCAGGCGCATGAGTTCGGCAACGGCAATACTCGGATGGGTATCGTTTAACTGGAAGCAGCGTTTTTCAGCGAAGTGAGTGAAATCATTCCCGTGCACACCCGTCCAGTGCGCAAGAACATCCTGCAAACTGGCAGAAGCCAGAAAATATTGCTGGCGTAATCTCAGTTCTTTACCATTTTCATTGACATCATTGGGATAGAGCACCATGGTGATATTTTCAGCAGTAATTTTTGCCTCGACAGCTTCTTCATAATCGCCGGCATTAAACTCATCCAGATTAAACTCTTCGGTAGCCACCGCTTTCCACAGCCGCAAAGTATTGACGGTACCATTCTGATAACCCGGTACCGGTGTATCAAAAGGCACTGCCAGAACATTACTGGTGTCTATCCAGTGTAAACGTTGCTCGTCATTTTCATCGGTTTGAAGTTCGGTATGACCACCAAATTTAATGGTATGCGAATATTCCAGCCGCCTAATTTCCCAGACGTTGCCATGACGCAGCCAATGATCGGGTTTTTCAACCTGTTCACCATTAACAATAGTCTGGGTAAACATGCCATATTCGTAACGTAAACCATAACCTATAACCGGCAGTTGCAAGGTAGCACAACTGTCAATAAAGCACGCTGCGAGACGGCCCAGGCCGCCATTACCCAGCCCTGCATCCTGCTCGCTGCTGATCAACTCTTCAATTTCAATGCCGAGATCATACATAGCCTGTGTAACCGTATTGCCTACACCCAGATTAAGCATGGCATTGCTTAAAGTGCGTCCCATAAGAAATTCCATAGACAGATAATAACCCCGTCTGCAGTCATTGTTTTTATAAGTTTGGTGGGTGAACTTCCAGCGCTCGAGCAAGCGGTCACGAATTGCAAGTGATAAGGCTTCGCCTGCATAAAAAGGTGAGCCACAGTTTTCATCCCTGCCTAGCAAATGGACGTAATATTGTTTAAAATCATCAATAAAATCTTCTTTTGTCATTCCCTGTTCTGGGACTTGGGTGATTGATGAGTTGAGCTTGCTAATAACAAATTGTTTAGCGGGCATTATTTTAATCCTGAAAGAAATTTAAAGCTGTTTACCAGTGCAAGGCCCTCAAGCGGGAGAACTTTTTCCTTTGATGTTCGTGCATGCGAATCATAACATTCACCAGCGCTTCAATGGCCTCCAGTATATAGGGGCCTTTATTCAGCATGACGCATTCCGCCCTGACCGCCATGGCCGCATCGGTAAATTCAGGCCTGGACCGGGTCCCTTTTTTGGCGATGGATTCAAGTACCTGGGTCGCCCAGATGACAGGCACATGAGCCGCTTCACATAACCACAGGATTTCTTCCTGGATTTCGGCAAGTCTGGCGCTGCCTAATTCTACGGCTAAATCACCTCTGGCAATCATGATACCGAGGTTATGCCTGCCGATAGTTCCCAATATAATATCAGGAAGATTTTTTACAGCACGATTGGTTTCTATTTTAGCAATAATGGGTAATTCTGAGGCGTTCCGTTTCGCCAGTTCGGACATCAAACATTCCATTCCTGCCAGCGTTTCTACAAATGAAAAACCGACCAAATCGGCATGCGCACAAACAAAGTCCAAATCGATTAAATCCTTCTGAGTGAGTGGGGGCAAATTAAAATCGGCTCCCGGAAAATTAATCCCCTTGTCACTTTGTATACGCACACCACCCGGTTTTGCCTGTGTTACGCGCAACAACGCACCCTGCCCGGCCACTTCTTCAACAACTCCTCCCAGTTTGCCATCATCGATCCAGACCGGTTGACCTGGTTCAAGTTTTTCTATGGCCGATGAAAGCGTACAGCCAATTTGAGCCGGATGAATCAGGACCTGCTCATCATATTCAGCAGGTTTACCATCGATTTCACCGGTAGTTAACAACAGTACCTGGTTTTTAAATACTCGAATATCCAGAGGCTCGCCGGTAAATCCACCCAAAGTAAATTGATCAACTGATTTGGCTTTTTCTATCTGTTGAACTGTTGTCAGCGTTAATGTACAACCTGGAACAAGGTAAGCCGTTTTGTCACAACTTGCCAGCCAATCCGTGTCGGAAAGTGCTTTTTCTACTTTCAGGCAACGCTGCTTGTTCCGGCTGCTAATAAAACCCAGGTATAAACCGGGTGCAAGTTTCTTATGCAGCGTCTTTGGGATGGACACCCTGAATAATGAACTATCGACAGACGGGCTTTCAGAGTTGCTTGTCAAGATCAGATACCCAGGCGCCACGACCTTACCGGTCCGGTCTTTTTGTACGCGGATATGATGAATCGAAGGTCCCGGCGCAATGGGACCGGTGCGTATCTTGTGCCCTGCAAGATCCATAAGAACACGACAGGAGCGGCCCATTTCTGTTTCTGCGCGCCGGACATTTCTTATCATTCCCTGCCAGATAACAGGATCATCATGCGCACAATTGATACGAGCACAGGTCATGCCCTTTTCCAGTAATGAACTTACCAGTGAATAATCCTCGCAGGCTTCAGTCGGCAAGGTCACCATCACATGCGCTCTGCCGTGTTCATGAAAGGGTCCGAATAATTCAATAGTATGCTGAAGCAGCAGTTGTTGACCCCGATTAAAGCCATATTCGCTGGGGTTTTTTTCACCTGGCTGATAGTGCTTGTCTGTTGCCCGTTTCAATACATCTATCAACGAATCCAACGTCGATAATACCGATGCTTCAGCCCTGCCCAGCGATGATAATCCAGCCTGAGCCAGACGGTCCTGCAGATGACGCAGATCAAATTGCCGCATGGCAAGATAATGCGCAAGATTAAAGGCGCTTTTTGAAAAATTTCCACAATGAAAGTTGCGTTGGTATTTTTGCAGGCGTTTGTTTGCATTGATTTCAATTTTTTGGCGCAATTCAGTGACCTCTGCAAGAATCTGCTTCAGAATATCTTCATAAGGGTCTTGATTGAATCTATTCGCGGCTACCATGTGACCTGCCTGTTTTACGAAACAACTTTATTGGTAACCGTTCATTTCATAATAGCCATATCTTGGTAAGAAAGAAAAGACAATAAGCTGAACAATTACCTCTATTCTTGATTGATCGAGTGTACTCAGGATATGTTAAAATTTGGTGAAAAAAGTAATTTGTAAACAGGATAAATCATTTATGTACAGAGCCTTACTAACTTTATGATTCAATTTATGGCACCCTTCATTTTCCAATTAACAGTTTAACAAAATTTCCCCAGGTGTTGTGATATGCATTTAGAGCAATCACATATAAGGAGAAGATCATTAAATTTACCCGCCGCCCCGATCTCGATACTCAAGCCCGTATAA
>JAGXGJ010000156.1 GCA_024636875.1 Methylococcaceae bacterium
AAACGGGTAGAAAAGTTGTGGAGGGGTTTAAAGAATCAATGCGAATTGTATTTGATAAACATCTGGGGCAATGGAATTATGTTGCCATTCCTGACACGACAATTTCAGAAGTTGCCTAAGTTATTTTGTGCTCGTTCCTTACCGGATTTTAAATAAAAGTCCAACTTATACTGAATAACTATTAAACCTGATTAGCAAGGATCGCCAGCTAAACGAATTCATGCCGGCATGGCGGCTACTTGAGGAGTTTGCCAGTTGTTCGGCCGAAATTGTACGTAATCCGGAATTGATAAGACGTTAATTGTGTTAATGCAGCAGCAGCTGGATAGGAAGAAATGGCGAAACACAAGTAAAGAATAGATATTGCTGTGATTATGCGGCGAATTTTTTAATTTGGAGGCACCTATGTCTATATTTAATGCTGAAGATTCAACAAGATCAAGCCTGGATCGCGTTCGTAGCTCCACCGCTTCCCATGTGAATGAAGAAATAGATCATCAAACGGATATCAATATTTACCGTTATAAGGGTAAAAGCAGAGCAGAAATTCTTGAGCGTATTCAAATGCTGGATAAGGAATGGGATATAGAGCGAGTGCTTGAGGTCAATGCCTCTACTTTGGCCCTAACCGGTCTGATTCTTGGCCTAACCAAAAATCGAAAATGGTTATTCCTGCCCGGCATTGTTTTGCCGTTTCTTTTGCAGCATGGATTACAAGGATGGTGTCCTCCCTTACCCCTATTACGTCGGCTTGGTATCCGTACCCGGGGAGAAATCGACCGTGAAAAATACGCGCTAAAAGTCCGACTGGAGAAAAGCTGAGATTCTATTTAGCATCAACTTTTGTTGCAACGGATACTGCTAAAAATCTACCTGATAAGCAATAATTTTCAGCCAATTTGTAACAAATACATAACTCACATCCATGTTGCCTGGAAATACCGGCACAAATCTGCCTGGAACGGATTTACATTAACCTGAAGGATGTCAGGAAGGATAACATGACGTGAATCCATGCCGGTATAACGTTGTCTTCGTTTAGCTGACGCCGCTAATAGGACAGGTATCAGTAAAATTTTCTTCAAAACAAACAGTGATTACCTGGGTAATCAGCTATATTTTTGATAGCTGTATTTTTGGTATTACCTCCAACGTAAAGACAAAGGCTAAATAGTATTCAATGTCAGCCACACTCCAAAAATATCCGGCCAGTCTGCTGAATTCCCGGCAAGAATTAATGGCATGTTACCAACGTATACGCAATACGAGTGCAGCAATTTGCGCTCCGTTGAAGCTGGACGATTATCAAATTCAAAGCATTGACGAGACCAGTCCGCCTAAATGGCATCTGGCCCATGTGACATGGTTCTTTGAAACCTTTTTGCTAAAGGATTTCCTGCCGGATTACCAGCCTTTCAACCCGGATTATAGTTATTTGTTTAATTCCTATTATCAAACGGTTGGCAACATGCATGCACGTGCGCAACGTGACGTGTTGTCCCGACCGTCTGTTGAACAGGTCTATCAATATCGTGCTGAAATAGATAAGCGTATCCTCGATTTGCTCACTGAGATTGATGAAAGCCAGTGGCAAAAAATTGCTTTCCTGGTTACCTTGGGGCTGCACCATGAACAGCAACACCAGGAGCTGCTGTATATGGATATCAAACACAACTTGTGGAGTAACCCCTTGCGGCCGAATTATCTGGAGCGGCCTCAGCAGCTTATTGAAATCCCCAGTGATTTAACATGGGAACAACGTCAAGGCGGCTTGGTAACGATCGGATTTGATGCAGACACCTTTGCTTTTGATAACGAGCGGCCCAGGCACAAAGTCTGGCTGGAGCCGCATCGGTTGAGCTCTCGCCTTATCACTAATGCCGAATATCAACATTTTATGGAAGATGGAGGCTACGATCGACCTGAGTTATGGTTGTCAGATGGCTGGCAGCATATCCTGAAAAATCAATGGAAATCTCCGCTGTATTGGGAAAAGCATGAAGGTCAGTGGTATGAATTTACATTATATGGACTTGAGACATTAAATCCGGCAGCTCCTGTCGGGCATGTCAGCTATTACGAAGCCGATGCTTTCGCGCATTGGGCCGGAAAACGTCTTCCCCTGGAAGCCGAACTGGAAAGAAAATTGCTGGAAATACCGGTACAAGGCCATTTTAGCGATAGCGGCATTTTTCACCCTAAGGCCGGTGAAGGCCACTATTACGGTTCATTATGGGAATGGACGGCATCACCTTATCTGGCCTATCCGCGCTTTAAACCCTGGCAAGGCAGCGTGGGTGAATACAACGGTAAATTCATGTGCAACCAGTGGGTATTACGGGGAGGTTCCTGCGTCACACCACTGAATCATATTCGTCCAACATACCGTAATTTTTTCTATCCACAGGATCGCTGGCAATTTGCCGGAATTCGTTTGGCAGAGGACTTATGAACGCTCTCAGCAAAAAAATCAATTTTCACGATTTTCAGCCTGAGTTGGAAAGCTTTCGTGACGCAGTGCTTGAGGGATTATCCCGCAATCCAAAACAAATTCCGCCCAAGTTTTTTTATGATAAAACCGGTTCAAAACTTTTTGAAGCTATTCTCGAACAACCGGAATATTACATTCCCAACATTGAAAGAGCATTGATACAGCAACATGCAGACGAATTTGCCGAACTGATTGAGCCGGGGGCCGTATTGATTGAACCCGGTAGCGGCAGTTGCGAAAAAGTACAATTGCTGTTGGAGCGTGTTCTCCCAGCCGCCTATGTGCCTATGGATATTTCCGGTGACTTCCTTCAGCAAGCTGCCTGCGATCTGGGTCAGCAGTTCCCATGGTTACCTATTTATGCAGCTTGCCTCGATTTTACGCAGAAAATGATTTTGCCGAAAGGTGTGCCCTCAGGTCGACGCGTGGTATTTTTTCCGGGTTCCAGCCTTGGCAATTTTGACCCCCTGGAAGTTCAGCACTTTCTGGCCGGAATTCACCGGCTGGTCGGTAAGGGCGGGGGTTTGCTGATCGGGGTTGACCGCAAAAAAGACCATACTACATTGGATGCCGCCTACAACGATGCCGCAGGCATCACCGCAGACTTCAATCTTAATCTGCTCAGCCGCATCAACAACGAACTTGAAGGCAACTTCGAGCGCAATCAGTTCGAGCATTATGCTTATTACAACGATCCGCTGGGGCGTATTGAAATGCACCTTGTTAGTTTACAAGATCAACAAGTCACTATTTCCGGTCAGGATTTTAGCTTTACAGAAGGGGAATTCATGCATACCGAGAATTCCTATAAATACAGCCCTGATGAATTCATTCATCTGGCCAATGCCGGAGGATTCAAGCATCAAAAAATATGGTCGGATAATAACGATTTCTTCAGTATTTACTTTCTTGAAGCTTATTAAAGTCAATCCGGTGATGGGTGTCTTTGAAAGAAACCATTAATTGACATTTTGCGGTTCTAGTCAAAATCACCCAAGATTAGATGATAATCCGACATTCCGCACCCTATAACTAATTGATATTTAATGATTTTAAAATTATTTATTTTAGTAAATCATTAATTCTCATAAGTTAATATTTCTCAACTCATTGAAAAATAAGTGTTTCTAGGAATAAATTGTAAGTCATTGATTCTTTGTTTTCTCTCAATATACGGTGTAACCGTATGATTATCAGGCATATTTTAAGGATCAATTTTCACTATAGGGGTGCGGAATGTCGGATAATTTTTCAGTTTGATCGAATTCAATATCCATGCCCAAAGGACATGGAATTGCATTAGCCCCCTGGAAGGGGGCCAGTCTGTCCTACTCATCAGCCAGTCCCAATATTCTGAGTCGATATTTTGAAACCCATACTCAATGATACTGGGAAGGCCATATCACGTTGGACAGCTTCTAAAATCGACTCATTTGTTAATCCTTATTCCTGAATTGGTGGCTCAACTCAAGAAAAAGGTTGTAGCATCTGACACATTCATAGGCACAGCCTTAGTGTTCCACGCCCACAGGACGTGGCTTCCTAAGTCTTAGTGAAACCCTTATCTTTATTCCAGGTTATTTGGGGATTGTTGTACTAGCCAGTTGGCTATATCCACTGTATCCATTGTGAGTCACCAATTTACTTGCGCTTACGTTTAACTTTTCTGCGGTAAGTCTTGCCCGGCCGTGGTGCTACCGGTTTGACGCGCGCATCTGCCAATAGCTTGGCACAATCACTGTCTTCTCCCGGCCCGATATTGATTAAAGGAACCAGGACCGCAACCGGCACCAACGCTGCCGGTGCCAAGGCCGCCAGTGCAATCGCGCCACCCGCTTTCATTGCCAATACCCCCTTGTCGATACTCACGCTCGGCTGCATGAAGCTGCCGAGTACATAGAGCGGCGCTCTGAGCGAAAGCACACGCAAGCCTTTGCTATTCGCGTTGATGGTCAAATCCAGTTGTTCCTGCGCCAAATTAATGTTACCGTTGACATCGATAATGGCAGCGTCCGTATCAATTATAAACCTGCGGGCTTGCATCAAGCCGCTGGTTACATCAAAATCGGTCACCATGCAATTGAGCTTGACTTGCCTGTCGCCGACCAGTTTAGTGAGGATCACGCTGCCGATATTTAAGCCCATTTCTTCGAGTAAGAGTTTGCTGACCGTACCTTGATTGATCAGGATCTTGATTTCGCCATTGGACGCACCCAGCAAGCTGGCAACCGAGTTGCCGACCGCTGACAGGGAGGCATCGCCATTGATTTCACCAGCACTCGCTTGCAGCGGTTGCAACGTAGGGAATAAGCGTTTCAACTTCAAATGGCGGGCGGTTGCTTTCATGGTCGCCTTGATTGCGTTCTTGCCGGTTTTCCCGCTGGCGTCGAGCGTTATGTTTGAACTCAGATTCCCGCCCGCCATGTCAAAATTGAGCGGCAACAAGGACAACACGCCGTCCTGCAACTGCAAGTTCGTCGTCAGTTTGTTGATGGGTAATTCCATTTTGCGAATAATCTTTTTGGCGCTAAATTTAATGTCGGCATCTATACTGGTCCAGCGTTCCGTCTTAAACGGCTCCACCGGCAATACTTTATTCACCGGCTGGAAGGCGGTTTCACCCCGTTTGAGCTTGCTGGCATTCGAGTCGGCACCGATCACCGGCGCCAGGTCAGAAAAATGCAACAATCTCGACACGACTGTTCCGGATAAGAAGGCGCGTGGTTGTTTCGATTGATAATTGAGGTTGCCGGTAATATCACTGGAGCCGACCTTGCCGCTGAAATTTTCGTAAATCCAGCGATTGCCATTCGGGCTAAAGGTACCAATCAAATGACCTTCCGTTACAAATGGCGGCGTCTCAGGCAAAACAACTCCACCAAGTGCATATAGCCGACCCATACTCACACCGGACACTTTCAAGCGCATGTGAGTGCGGCCAGATCAGTCGGCTTAGTGAGCGTTCCCGCGACTGCGATAGCGGTTTGTCCCATGCTCAGATTGACTGTGATCGGGTAAGGTGCGATTTGGTGTTGCAGCGATAACACAGCACCAGCCTTGCCGTTACCGCTGATTGTTTCGCCATTGAGCTTGCCGTGTAAGCGCCATGTCACGCCATAAACCGGATCTGCGTTGAGGGTGTCAATATCGGCCGTCACATCGGCATGCTTGATGGCGTCGGTCAGATGAATGCTGCCTTTGGTAATAATGATATCCTGCAATTTCAGCTGCCAGAGCGATGGCTTATCGTCTTTCTTGAAAGTCCAGTTGTTCTTACCATCAGCGCCGCGCAGCAAGCTGACGACGGGCGATTCGAAATGCAGAATGGGGATAGCGATTTGCTTTTCCAGCAATACCAAGGGGTTCAGCGAAAAAGCGAACTGCTTGATGCTGGCCATGTCGGCCGGCATAAGTGCTTTCATGTTTGAAGGATTGCCGATATGAATGTCTTGTGCGACCAAATACGGCCATGGAATTATGCTACGCCAACCTTCATCCTGCCCGGACGGCCCTGCTACCACAGTCGGCTTTTCCCAAGTCAGTGAGAGATCGCCGTTGATCGCAAACGGGCGGTCAAGCATTTCACTGGTGCGCGCATTGAGCCATGGCTTGGCGCGGTTCCAGTCGAAAGTGAGCAGCACGACCAGCATCACTACAGGAATGCCGATTAGAGCGGCTGTGACGGCGAGTGCTATTTTTGTGCGGCGCGGCTTATTCATCGAAGAAAGTTACCAGACCCCAACCATCCACACGATCGTCGACAGACGATGCGGAATAATGTTGCTGCTAGCGACGAGCTTACGGTGAGGTTCATAGCGGACCCTTTCGGTGAGGTGAAACAATTGAGCAAATGCAAGCTGCGCTGAGCCCTGCCTTCCACTATATCAGATCAGTTGAGTCTTCTTCTGTACGCTGACGCACAGTACCCGATCTCGTTTGTCCACATCGCGTTGTGGCCGCGAGCAAAAAATTGCGCTTTGTACGGCAGCGTACAGACCCTGCTAAAAATACGGATTATGTTGTCCTGCATTGAAGGTGAAACACTATTTGATTAACAGTTTGCCGGAGAGAAATGATGACAAGAAAGAACAAACATCAATACACGCCATGAGCAGGGCCGAAAAAAGTGCATCTGTTCTGAATGGCATCGAACGCCCCCAGATGGCAAGCTAACAAAGAAGGAATCATTATGAAAGGTTTTGTACAAGATATCGAAGATCTCGCTGTCAAGAATGACGAGTTCCGTCGGGTAATTTACACGGCAAAGCATTGCCAGCTCGTCCTCATGGCGTTAAAGTCCAAGGAAGAGATCGGTGTGGAAGTCCACAAGCTCGATCAATTCTTTCGCGTTGAGGAGGGGGCCGGTGAGGCGGTTCTCGATGACGTCCGGACGGCGATCCACGCCGGCTTCGCGGTAGTTGTACCGGCCGGGACGAAGCACAATATCATCAATACCGGCGGTGTTCCACTGAAACTCTATACGCTCTATGCGCCGCCGAACCATCGGGACGGCGTCGTCCATCATACCCGAGAGGATGCCGAGGCCGACAACGAGCACTTCGATGGCAAAACGACTGAATAGGAAACTGACTGCGCGCCAAGCTAATATCCGCAGGAACAACATGAATACCAAAACCTGGAAATGGAAACCAAACGGGAAGGTGAAATCCGGTAAATTGGAATTAGCATATTAACCTGGAGCCCTGAAACAGGCTTTTATTTTGTTTTTTACTTTTCCAGGCCTAATAATTTCGAGTAGCCTGGAAGTGAACTAAATTTACTACTTTTTGATTTTATGGATCTTTCAACAGGACTTCCTTTTTGGTTGGTAAAAAATGGGCTACCGTACGATTATCCGCAATTAGCTAAAAATATTAATTGCGACGTGGTAATCCTTGGAGGCGTTATCACGGCTGCCATTAATGCCTTTATCTTGGTTGAGGCGGGCCAGATATCAGGGCCACAAAAATGTACGTGCTCAAGTTATTTTCATTTCTAAACAATTTGAAAATCAAAAAAAGTTTTTTAGGATTCAAATCAATCTTTTTCAAAAAATAAGGCGATGATCGGTATGAATAAAGTTTTTCAAATATTTTTATGGAAATTTATAATCTTTGTTTCGATTGCTTTTACATTATCAGGTTGCCCACTCACTGTGAACTTGAATGTTTCAACGGACAAACCAATTTCTCTGGTTATTGATAAACCGATCGAGGTGAAACTGGGCGCCGACGTAGCAGTAACCAAGTTGCCGCCAATAAAAGTAGGGATCTCAAAAACAGAAAATAACAAATAACGCACGCTAAACCGATGGGGACCTGAGTATTTTCCCCATTGGATTCCTGCGTTATAGCCTGGAATTTTAAAAGACAAGTTAGTTCATAAATTGTTTAAATTATCAATTGTAAAGGAGAGCCACTATGGCCGACATTAAGCATTCCACTCCACCCCATCCGCCCCAACATCAGGATCGCCAACCGGGACTAAGGTCAAAAACAATCACGTGGCGGTTAATGCCTTCGGCTGGTGTCGTAT
>JAGXGJ010000157.1 GCA_024636875.1 Methylococcaceae bacterium
CCCGCCTTGTCAGCGGGTTGAGGGCTTTCTGTTCGTCCAGGTAAGCCGCCAGTTTTCCGTTAAGATGCTGGAAATCTTCTGTTGACAGGCCAACAGTCCGTATGAATTCTTCAGGGTTGTTTGTGGGCAGTTGGGCATAAGAGGTCATGACTATCCGTGTTTTCAGAGGTAAGGCCGCTATTTTAACCCTATCAAGGTTTGTCCTATACTGATTATTTAGGAAAGATGTCTAATGTTAATTGATCGATACATTGCTTTAATCATCCTAATTTGGATTTTTTCTCTTTAGTTATTGAGTGCCACTGAAATGTCCTTACAATAATAAATAATAGCTTTACAATTTAAAATAATAGCTATACTATCATATTGTAATCAATTTACCACTTTAATTCTAAACGCGACTGCTTAGGGAGGTAACCATTAATGTTTAAAGATCTGAAAAGCGACCTGTCGGCCAGTATCGTAGTATTTTTTGTAGCTGTTCCTTTATGTCTTGGCATTGCGTTGGCATCCGGTGCGCCAATGTTTTCCGGTATTATTGCAGGCATAATCGGCGGCATTGTGGTGGGTATTGCCAGTGGTTCTCCCCTGGGGGTTAGCGGACCCGCAGCAGGATTAGCCGTCATTGTGTTATCCGCTATTACTACGCTGGGTTCATGGTCTGCCTTTTTATTAGCCGTTGTTCTGGCCGGTTTGGTTCAACTGATTATGGGCTATGCCAAGGCTGGTTTTATTGCCTACTTCTTCCCTTCCTCGGTTATTAAAGGAATGCTTACCGGGATTGGGCTTTTGATTATTTTAAAACAGATACCCCATGCCTTAGGGTACGATAAAGATATGGAAGGCGACCTTTCTTACTTTCAAAGGGGTGGAGAAACCACATTATCATCCATTGCCAGCGCTTTTGATGCCTTTACACCGGGAGCAATGCTGATCGCAGCGCTATCAATTCCGGTTCTTGTATTTTGGGATATGGTTTTAATAAAAAAACATAAAATATTTTCTGTGATACAGGGACCCATTGTGGTTGTTGTTTTGGGTATTGTCATGAATTTTTTCTACCAAAAAGGGTTGTTGAATTTTAGTTTAGCCGCCAATCACCTTGTCAGTATTCCAGTGCCTGAAAATCTGGCCGGCTTTTTCAGTTTGCTTACCTTCCCCGATTTTTCTGCAATAACAAATTTTGAGGTTTGGAAAATAGCTTTGGTAATGGCGATTGTCGCAAGCCTGGAAACATTGCTTTGTGTTGAAGCGACCGACAAACTCGACCCCTACAAACGGGTTACGCCAACCAACCGGGAATTAAAGGCACAAGGGCTGGGCAATGTTGTCTCCGGCTTGATTGGCGGCTTACCGATTACTCAGGTTATTGTCCGCAGTTCGGCAAATATTGCCTTCGGCGCTAAAACAAAAATGTCCGCCATACTACATGGCGTGTTCTTATTAATCAGCGCTATCACCATTGCCGGATTGCTGAATATGATTCCTCTGGCCAGCTTAGCGGCTATCCTGATTATAGTGGGCTATAAGCTGGCCAAGCCCGCTCTCTTTAAACAGATGTACCAATTGGGGTGGGAACAGTTTGTGCCTTTTGTGGCGACTGTTGCCGGTATTCTGGCAACCGACTTACTAATAGGAATATCTATTGGTATGGTCTTCGGCATTTTTAACACCTTGTACCATAGTTACAATAACTCTCATTACATGAAAAATATAATAACCTCGGAAAAGGGGCACGAAGTTCATCATATTGTCTTAGCAGAAGAGGTTTCGTTTTTTAATAAGGCAAGCATCTTAAACGCATTAAATAACATTCCCAAAAATGCAAAAGTGATTATAGATTGCTCAAACACCAAGTCACTTGCTTATGATGTCATAGAGATCATAAAAAACTATGAGAGTAACGCCAAGACCAAAAACATAACCGTCGAAAAAATAAATTTTATTGAACCCGTTTTGACTTAATCCATTAGAGGAATATAAAAACTAAAATGAAAACATTAACCAAAGAAATGCAAGCCGCCATTACACCTGTAATGGCATTAAATTTATTAAAAGATGGCAATAAAAGGTTTGTCAATAACCTTAAAATCAACCGTAATCTATTGGCGCAGGCTAATGAAACATCCGACGGGCAACATCCGTTTGCGGTCATTTTAAGCTGCATTGATTCACGTACCTCGGCTGAGTTGATTTTTGACCAGGGATTGGGTGATGTATTCAGTGTTCGTATTGCGGGCAATATTGTTAATGAAGATATTTTAGGCAGTATGGAGTTTGCCTGTAAAATTGCCGGCTCTAAAATTATAGTGGTATTAGGGCATACAAAATGCGGCGCTATCAGAGGCGCCTGCGACCATGTAGAAATGGGCAACCTGACAGCGCTGTTAAGCAAGATACAGCCTGCTGTTTATGATGAAAAAACGGAAACTGAAAATCGTAATTCGAGTAACGATGAATTTGTGGAAAAGGTATCCGCCATCAATATAAAAAGAACTGTACATGCGATCACGCAACGCAGCCCTATTTTAAAGGAACTGATTGAAACGGGTGTGTGCGGAATTATTGGCGGCAATTATAATATTACAACAGGTGAAGTAGTTTTTTTGATGATACGTTAATTATTAATAATCCTAAGTAAAACTATTGTCTGGCGTAGTAAAATGTTCACAAGGTAAAATCCGTTACCTTGAGAACAGTGTAGCGCCCGGCGGTATTTGCCACCTGATCTTGTGGAATTAAACCTTTTTTGGAGTAACTGTAATTCTATGTTGCGCAAAATTCTAATCGCCAATCGTGGTGAGATCGCCGTTCGCATTATTCGTGCCTGTGCTGAAATGGGCATACGGTCAGTGGCTATTTATTCAGAGGCTGACCGTTTTGCCCTGCATGTCAAAAAAGCCGACGAATCCTACTGCATTGGCGGTGAACCTCTGGCGGGTTATCTTAATGTCTATGGTTTGGTCAATCTGGCGGCAACCACGGGCTGTGACGCCATTCATCCGGGCTACGGATTTCTTGCCGAGAATGCTCAATTTGCAAGAGCTTGCAAGGAACGCGGCATTGTTTTCATCGGCCCGAAAGCGGAGGTCATCCAGCGTATGGGCGATAAAACTGAAGCCAGAAAGGCGATGATAGCAGCGGGTATTCCTGTTACGCCTGGTACAGAGGGCAATCTCGACAATGTTGAAGAAGCGCTGGCCATCGCTGAAAAAATTGGCTACCCGGTTATGCTTAAAGCCACATCTGGCGGGGGCGGCAGAGGTATCAGGCGGTGTGAGTGCGCCGATGAACTGCAAAGAAATTATCAGCGCGTTATTTCTGAAGCTACCAAAGCTTTCGGCAGCGCTGACGTGTTTCTGGAAAAGTGCATAGTCAATCCACGGCATATTGAAGTACAGATTCTGGCAGATCATCATGGCAATACCATTCATCTTTTTGAGCGCGACTGTTCAATACAACGCCGCAATCAAAAACTGATTGAAATTGCGCCGTCGCCGCAACTGGATGAAGCGCAGCGTCAATATCTCGGAGGATTGGCGGTGCTGGCCGCCAAAGCCGTTGCTTATACCAATGCCGGTACGGTGGAGTTTTTGCTTGATGAAAACGGCCGATTCTACTTTATGGAAATGAATACCCGTGTGCAAGTGGAGCACACAATTACGGAAACCATTACCGGTGTAGATATTATCGAGGAACAAATCCGGATCGCCGCAAACTTGCCTTTGCGATTTAAACAGGAAGAGATAGGCAGGCGCGGTTATGCGATGCAGTTTCGAATTAATGCGGAAGACCCGCAAAACAATTTTCTACCCAGTTTCGGTAAAATTTCCCGCTACTACGCACCGGGTGGTCCTGGTGTGCGCACCGACACGGCTATATATACTGGTTATGACATCCCCCCGTTTTATGATTCGATGGTTGCCAAGGTGGTCGTCAGCGCATATACCTGGGGCGATGTGATAAAACGTGGCGAGCGGGCCTTGCGTGATATGGGGCTGTTCGGGATTAAAACAACGATTCCTTATTATCTGGAAATCCTGAGACATCCCGAGTTTTGTTCAGGCATGTTTAATACCGGATTTGTCGAAAAATATCCCGAACTCATCAATTATTCAAATAAACCACGGCCAGAAGAGTTGGCAAGCGTTATCGCCGCAGTTATCGCGGCTCATACCGGTTTGTGATACAGGAAAATCCAATGCAAAAAGTTTATATTACTGACGTTATATTGCGTGATGCGCATCAATCGCTGATTGCAACCCGGCTGCGTACCGAGGATATGCTGCCGGCCTGTGCCATGCTCGATGACATCGGCTACTGGTCGCTGGAATGCTGGGGCGGCGCTACGTTTGATGCGTGTCTGCGGTTTCTGAAAGAAGATCCGTGGGAACGCTTGAGCAAATTAAAAGCCGCATTGCCGAACACGCCTTTACAAATGCTGGTACGCGGGCAAAATCTGTTGGGTTATCGTCATTACTCCGACGATGTGGTGCGGGCGTTCATGCTGAAAGCGGCGGAAAAAGGCATTGATGTGTTCCGTATTTTTGATGCCTTGAACGATATTCGCAATTTAACAAGCGCTATTCAGGCTGCCAAAGAAGCCGGCAAACATGCCCAGGGCACTATTTGTTACACCACCAGCCCGGTCCATAACATTACAAGCTTTGTTACGCTCGGCAAGGAACTGGCAGCCCTGGGCTGCGACTCGATAGCCATCAAGGACATGGCGGGTTTGCTGACACCCTACACCACCAGTGCACTGGTTAAAGCGCTTAAGGATGAGATAGACTTGCCGCTGCATTTACATTCCCATGCGACATCAGGTTTGGCTGAAATGTGTCAACTGAAAGCCATAGAAGCAGGCTGCCAGCATATTGATACGGCCTTGTCCTCCTGGTCAGGCGGCACCAGTCATCCACCTACCGAAAGTATGGTTATAACGCTGCATGGCACAGCATACGATACCGGACTGGATCTGGATAAACTGCAGGCAGTAAACAGTTACTTTGCCGAGGTCCGGAAAAAATACCGCCGCTTTGAAAGTGAATTTACCGGTATTGACACACAGGTACATATTTTCCAGGTACCCGGCGGCATGATTTCGAATCTGGCCAATCAACTGCGCGAAAGAAATGCGCTGGATCGTATTGGCGAAGTCTACAAAGAAATCCCTGAAGTCCGTAAAGATCTGGGTTATCCGCCACTGGTCACGCCCACTTCCCAGATAGTCGGTACCCAGGCTGTGCTGAACGTATTAACCGGAAAGCGCTATGAAACCATTAGCAATGAAGTCAAGCGCTATCTGCAGGGCGGCTATGGTAAAGCGCCGGCGCCCGTCGATAGCGAACTGCAAAAGCGGGCCATAGGCAAGGAAGAGCTGATTGACTGCCGGCCTGCTGATCTGCTTAAGCCCGAATTTGAAGCGTTGCGTCATGAAATAGGGTTCCTGGCAAAAAACGATGAAGATGTACTCAGTTATGCGCTATTCCCGGAAGTAGGCAGGCAATTTCTTGAACAACGTTCAACAGGCAATCTGGTACCCGAACCGGTGGAACTGGAATCAGTCAATGACGAGGGCGTAAAAAAAGCGCCGACAGAATTTAATGTCGCCCTTCATGGCGAATCCTATCATGTTAAAGTGACTGGCGCAGGCCCAAAAAATCAGATGTTGCGGCATTTTTATTTTACCGTAGATGGCGTTCCTGAAGATATTGTTGTGGAAACACTGGACGAGATTGTTCTGGATGGCGGCGCCCAGGGTGCGGTGAAAAGTACCATTGCCAGCAAGCGCCCGCGCCCTTTGTCGCCAGGCGATGTTGTGGCCAGCATGCCTTGCAATATTCTTGAGGTGATGGTCAAGGAAGGTCAGCAGGTACTGGCGGGGCAGGGGGTACTGGTGACCGAAGCCATGAAAATGGAAACAGAAATTACCGCACCGATAGCCGGTATTGTCAAAGCGCTTTACGTTGTCAAGGGCGATGCGGTAAATCCCGATGAAGTATTGATTGAGATTGTTGCCGATGCCTGAGCAAAAAATCGCCACATGAAACCTGTTTTTGCAGATGATGCTGCCATTGAGTATGCGGCGAATTTATTGCGGCAGGGACGCTTGGTTGCGTTTCCAACCGAGACGGTCTACGGTTTGGGCGCAGACGCTTCCAATCCTGATGCGGTTCGGCGTATTTTTCAGGCCAAGGGGCGGCCTGCCGGCCATCCGCTCATTGTTCATATTCCCGGTGTCGACTGCCTTAACGATTGGGCGCTGACAGTGCCTGACGCTGCACAGCAGCTGGCGGCTCATTTCTGGCCTGGACCGCTGGCACTGATATTGAATAAAAGACCCGAAGTGCCGCTGGTAGTTACCGGCGGCCAGAACACCGTCGGTTTGCGTATGCCTGATCATCCGGTGGCCTTGCGCCTATTGCATGCATTCGGTGGCGGCATTGCCGCGCCCTCGGCTAACCGTTTCTGCCGGATTAGCCCGACTCAGGCTGTGCATGTGGCAGACGAACTCGGCGATGCTGTTGATCTGATTCTCGATGGCGGCGCTTGTCTGGTGGGTGTGGAATCAACCATAGTTGATTTAAGCGGAAACCGGCCAAGGTTGCTGCGGCCGGGGCACATTACCCGCTTCGATATTGAAGCTGTTTTACAGACTGAATTAATAATTGCATCACAACAATCGGAGCAATCAAACCAATCCAGAATGCGTGCGCCCGGCATGATGGCAGTGCACTACGCCCCGGCAACGACGGCTGTGCTTTGTTCCACCGGCCAATTGCCAGAAATGATTCAGGAGCTCAGCTTTCCTGATAAAAAAATAGGCATACTGGCGTATCGATCAGCTCCGATAGAAAACAGGCTGACCCGGATTATCCGTATGCCAGAGCAGGCGGATGATTATGCACAGGCCTTATATGCATCATTGCGCGAACTGGACAGTTTGCAACTGGATATGATTCTGGTAGAACAACCGCCTGATAGCGAGGCATGGCGGGCGATAAATGATCGCCTTCGCAAAGCGACCTCAGTCTATCAACCGTTAGTTGAATCTAATGGCTAAAATGCCGGCAGCCAGAAGTAACCTGATTTCGGTTTTATGTAAAATATGGAAAGCACCGGCAATTTACTTGCCTTCCAACGCCTCAAATCCAGAAACCACATCCAGCAATTCCTCGGTAATCTGATTCTGGCGCTGCTGGCGAAAAGTGGCGGTAAGGGATTCCAACCGTTCCTTGATATTCTTTTCAGCTACCTGCATGGAAATCAGTCGGCTGGCGTGTTCACCTGCCAGGGATTCGGCGCAGGCGCTATACAGCACGATAAAAAGATGCTGGCGAATCAAAGAGCTTAGCAGCTTTTCACTAGCCAGCGAAAACATTGGCAGCGATCTGGAAGGCCAGGGTTTTGAACGGGTGTGATTAAAGCGAAAGAGATCCAGCGGCAACAATTTCTTTAACTGAGCAGAATAAGCGGTCCTTTGTTGATGTACATTATGAAAAAGAAGCACTCGCTCGACGCCTTCACTTTGCCAGTTGTCAATTTGCAGGAGCATTTTCTGGACAGTGGCGGTAATGCCTACGACAGAACCCGGTACGAAAAAAGTCTCTTCAACGTTCTGTCCCCTTTCTCTCAAAGAAGCGTCAACACGCGCCCCCACTGCCAGAATGCGGCGCTGATGTCTATCATGCTCGATCTTGTCAAGCTTTTCCAGGGCAAATGCTGCAATACTCTCATTGTAGCGGCCGCATAGTCCATGATCAGAACCAAAAATGATGGCGCCTGTCCACGGCGGCTCTTTCTGTTGGTGGTAAGCTGCTGTTGCCTGGTGATTGTGTAACACTACCTGCAAGCCCATTTCGACAGTACGGTTATACTCAATCAGTGATTCCAGAGCCCGTTCATATTGATGTATGCTGACGGCTGCAAGCACCTTCATCGTACGGACGATAGATTGAAGATCCGTGGCGGAATCGATATCCCGCTGCAATGCTTCAAGCGTTTGCATGATGTGGAGTCGAGTCAGGGTTCAGAACAGCCCGGATGAAATCCGTCAAGGCTGCCTTGTCTTCCGCACTTAACCGCTCTCCGCTATAAATTTTATTCTGTTGACTTTCCAGTTGATTAATAAGGGCTTTGGCGAGTTGATCGCCGGTTTTTTTAATGTTTGCTACCGGTATGTCATCGAACAAGCCTTCATTAACCGCTGTCAAAATAACAATCTGCTCAAATGCTGAAAGCGGTTGACTTTCATCCTGTTTCAGTACTTCCCTGACCCTGCGTCCGCGCGCTATATTATGGCGAGTTGAATCATCCAGACGGGTGCCAAAGCGGGCAAAGGTTTCCAGTTCTTCAAACTGTGCATAAGCCAGCCGCAACTGACCGGAGACATCCAGATAACCGGATAGCTGGGCCTTGCCGCCAACCCGGGAGACCGATTTGCCGACATCTACCGCAGGCAGGTTGCCTTTTTGAAAAAGCGCTGGCGACAGATAAACCTGGCCATCGGTAATTGAAATCAGATTGGTTGGAATATAGGCGGAAAGGTTCTGCGCCTGGGTTTCAATAATGGGTAGCGCCGTCAGACTGCCGCCGCCGTGCTCCGGCTTTAAATGAGTTGCCCGCTCCAGCAAACGCGAATGCAAATAGAAAATATCACCCGGATAAGCCTCACGCCCCGGCGGTCTTCGCAACAACAAAGACAGCTCGCGATAAGCATGGGCATGGCGGGTAAGGTCATCGTAAATCACCAGTACGTCTTCGCCCTGATCCATAAACCACTCGGCGATGCTGGCCGCGGCATAGGGGGCTATATACTGTAGCCCTGGCGAAGATTCGCCAGCGGCGACCAGCACGATGCTGTTTTTCAGAACGTCTGCTGCACGCAGGCGATCGATGACTTTAGCCACCGCTGTTCCGCGCTGCCCAATAGCGCAATAAACAGAAATGATGTTTTTATCGCTCTGGTTCAGCATGGCATCGATGGCAACTGCGGTTTTGCCGGTCTGACGGTCTCCGAGAATCAACTGACGCTGGCCTCGACCTATCGGAATTAACGCATCAATGACTTTGATGCCGGTTTGCAGGGGTTCGGTAACCGGCGCCCGCTCGATGATAGGTCTTGCTTCCCGTTCTATCGGCCAGCGCAACCCGGTTTTCAAACTGCCGGCATTGTCCAGCGGTTGGCCCAGTGCATCGATTACGCGCCCCAGCAACGCTTTGCCCACCGGTATATCAACAACTCTGCCGGTGCGTTCAACACGGCTACCGGCGCTGAGGTCGGCTTCTTCACCGAGCAGCACAACCCCTATTTCATCGGGATCAAGATTAAAGGCGATACCCATGATACTATTCTCAAAGCGCAGCAATTCCATGGCTTTCGTACCCGGCAAACCTTTTACGCGCGCCACTCCGCTGCTGACCTGCAGCACGCGACCAATTTCCCGCTCCCGCAGTGTAAAGCTGTCGTTGTGCAGAACGGTATCGATATGTTCCGCGGCTTGCTGAAAAAATTGCTGAAAGATGCCGTTCATGAGCGAAGATCAACCGGCTCTAGCAGCTCGGTTTCAAGTTCTGCCAAGTAACGATCAATATTCCATTCCCACCTTCTGCCGCCAGCTTCCAATGCAATTCCGCAAACAAAATGATCGCTCTGTTCATAAAAAATATTGCAAGCTGTGGAAAATTTATCTAAAGAACTTCGAATTTTTTGACACAGGGTTTCATCCAGAGGAAAACGGGTGATGATTCTTACCGAGCTGTCTTGTGTTACCGCCTTATGCAACAATTCCCGTTCATCATCAGGCAAAGCCGCCAGGTGTCGTAAAAAATGTTCTATCATCTGCTGTTCCAGGGCTTGATCGGCAAGCCCTGAGAGTATTTTACTGCTTATATGCAGCGCTTTTTCAACGATAACCTTGCTGATTACAGTACCCAAGTCCTGTTGTTGCTTGTTCATTTCTTCTGCAAACCGGTTTTTTTTATCCTGAATTTCGTCAACCAATTGTAGCAGTTGCTCGGCTCTATCGGCTTCCGCCTGTTGTCTTGCTTCTGACAAGATGGCATCTTTCTCAATATTCACTTGTTGCAGCCGGGATTCATAGTGTTTTTTAAGCTGTTTCGCTTCGGCTTGTTGAGTTGCCAATGATTGCTGCTCCGTAATGAGATTTTGTTCACGAGTTTCCATGGCAATGATGACAGGCCGGTAAAGAAATTTTTTGAGCAGCCAGATTAAAATCAGAAAGTTTATAATCTGGGCGCCGGTTGTAAACCAGTCTATCTGCATAATTTACCCTCCGGCTTGAGTTATGGCATAGTCCCAAAAAGGATTGGCAAAGATCAGAATCATCGAGATAACCAAACAGTAAATAGCTGTTGATTCAACCATCGCCAGCCCTACAAATAGCGTTCGGGTAATGGTGTTGGCCTCGTCCGGCTGCTGTGCGATGGCGCTCAAGGCCTGAGCGAGGGCCCGAGATTCCCCGAGTGCGGGCCCTATACTACCTATGGCAATAGTTAATCCCGCCGTGATAATCGATGTCATTGCAATCATGCTTATTTCGTTCATGAGGTACCCTTCAATAATAGTAAATGTACAGCTTGGTAGTGATAGAGACTATGTGAGAATCGGTTTATATCTAAAAAATAAGTACGGAGACACAGAGATTTCAATTAGTTGAAACATCAATACTTTTCTCTGTGTTTTTGTGTCTCAGTGGTGAATAATTCTTCAGGTATTCATCATATTTTCGCAGTCCCGATAGCGTAACACAACGTTTTCCGGGAATTGAGACTTGCGATGCACTAATTCGACCTGCTCCTGGCCGTTGCCGACACAATATAGACCATGGCCAGTATCGAGAAAATATAGGCCTGAATGGCTCCTGTCAACAAGCCCAGAATTTGCATCAAAATTGGAAAAAACAACGGTGTAATACTGAGCAGTATGCCCGCGATCACCGTTCCGCTCATGATGTTGCCGTAAAGTCTTACAGCGAGAGCAAGGGTTCGGGAAAATTCGCCAATGATGTTAAACGGCAGCATAAAAATATTTGGGCGGCAATATTGTTTAACATATTCCCATAATCCTACCTGAAAGATACCAAAAAAAGGAACGGCAATAAAGACACTCAGCGCCAGAGCCGTGGTGGTCGAAAGCGATCCGGTCGGTGGCATGTAGCCGGGAACCACTGCCAGCAGATTGGCAAAAAAAATAAATAAAAACAGGCTGCCGATAAACGGAAGATAGCGTTCCGGTTCTTTCTGGCTGACTTCATGGATTTGCCGGTTCATATAGCCAACAATCACTTCCAGCAGGTTTTGGCCTTTTGAAATAGGGGCATCTACCGACAATCGACGAGTAATCATATAACTGCCCCCCGCCAGCAGTACCATAACGACCCAGGTAAACGCCAGGGTGGCATTAATTTTGACAATACCGTATTGCCATAAAATGACTTGATCAGGATTACCAAGCATCGTTTAAGTCCTCATAATCAACAAGACTGCACCTTGATTCGGCGAATCAGTATAAATCGAACGGCAATAAAGCCTGCCAGGCAAATTAAGGCAGTCTGCCATCCCTGCCTGATAACGGGAAAAAAGCCGATAACCATGAGTGCATTACGGATAACAAAACTGCCCAGCATCAGGATTGCCTGATGTTTAACAGTCGTCAGGCGGCGCACGCTTAGCCAGAGTCCGCCAAAATAAATAAGCCCCAGTATTGATCCCCAAAGCAGTGTACCGATAACAGCCAGGCTATTTCCAATCATCACGATTCTCCTCGCCGATCCAGCGCCAGGCATTAAAGCAGCCCAGAGCTACGCCGGCCAGCATCATCATCAGTGTCCATGACACCTGACTGGGCCATTGTCTATCGATCCATAATCCCAAAGCGATTCCGGCGACAGTAGGAATGACAATCGACCAGCCGATCAAGCCGAACATGCCCAGACCAAACCAGACGCTGTGATATTTTTCCCTGCGTGCCTTTATTTTTCGCCTGGCCTGCTGCTCTACGGATTGTGTGAGTTCATAGCCGGTTTGCCCTGATTTGTGTTTGTGTTTTGCCATCACTACTCTACCTTCAGTTGTGTAAAGCGGCGAATTACGCCCGCCTCCAATCGGGACAACGCGCTGCGCGCGATGCGCTCGCTATCATCCAGCTGCACAAAATGTTTTTCTACCTTATCCCGAAGCGTCGCCAGATCATTGCCTCTGAAGGCGTTATAAGTTGAAACAAGCACTTTATCTCCGCATTTGACCAGGGTTCCTTCATCAATTGCGACAAAGACTTCTTGTCCGGTCTCGGCAATATACATCAACAACCCTGGAACCAGTGCAGAGACGAAATCAATATGTCGCGGTTCCAGACAAAATGAACCATTATGGGCTTTTGCGATGATCTTCTGTACCGGTTCGTCGATCAAAATCTCATTGGGCAGCAGCAGTTTTAATCTCATTTGTTAACCTCGGTGATTGAACCGATCATATACAGAGCCTGTTCAGGAACATCGGCAAATTCATCATCAAGAATGCGCTCACAACCATCCAGGGTATCTTTCAGACTGACTAGCCTACCCTTAATCCCGGTAAAATGTTCGGTCGTAGCAAACGGTTGGGTGAGAAAGCGTTCAAGTAGTCGTGCACGATTGACCGTTGCGCGGTCGTTTTCACTGAGCTCTTCCAGACCCAGCATGGCGATAATATCCTGCAGCTCATCATATTCCGCCAATACTCTGCGGACTTCAATGGCGATGGTATAGTGGCGTTCACCGACAATGGCTGCGTTGAGCATTTTGGAACGCGAGACCAAAGGATCTACCGCAGGATAGAAGCCCTGGCTGGCCCGTTTGCGGGAAAGCACAATGGAGGCCGAAAGATGACCAAAAACATGCGTTGCCGCCGGATCAGTAAAATCATCGGCGGGCACGTAGACGGCCTGAATAGATGTCATACTCCCGCTTTCTGTATTGCAGATACGCTCTTCCAGTTCTGCAAGCTCTGTGGCCAATGTCGGTTGATACCCCACGCGGGAAGGAATTCGGCCCATCAGCCCCGAAACTTCGGCACCGGCCTGAATAAACCGGAAGATATTATCGATTAACAGCAGCACATCACGCCGGGCTTCATCGCGAAAATACTCGGCAACGGTCAAGGCGCTATGACCGACACGAAAACGTACACCGGGCGGTTCGTTCATCTGACCGAAGATCAGTACCGAATCTTTCAGGACATCGGCTTCTTCCATGGTGCGGTAAAGTTCTTCGGCTTCGCGGCAGCGCTCTCCGATGCCGCAAAAAATGCTGATACCTCGATAATAGCTGGCCATGTTATTGATCAGTTCAGTAATGACCACCGTTTTTCCAACACCGGCGCCACCAAAAAGCCCTGCCTTGCCGCCACGTTCCAGCGGTGCAAGTAAATCAATAATTTTAATGCCGGTTTCGAACAGCTCGGAGGTGGTGCTGCGCTTGTCCAGAGACAGCGGCTGTTGGTAAATGGAACGGGTTTCGCCCCTTGCAATAGCAGGCTTGCCATCAATGGCGTGACCAAAAACATTAATCATGCGGCCCAGTATTGCTTCGCCAACAGGAACTGATATAACTGTACCGGTATCGATAACCGGAGCCCCTCGCTCAAGACCTTCGGTGGAATGAAAAGCAACGCAGCGGGCATCGGTGTTGCTCAGGTGACTGGCAACTTCGAGTACGATGTTCTGTTCATTGCCGGCCATCAGCATTTGATTGATGCCCGGCAGGGTTGTTAAAAAAGACACATCGACAATGCTGCCCTTAACAGACTTAACCCTGCCCAAGGGCTTGGGCAAACTGCGATTTTGTTTTTGTTCCGTTATCTGATCCATAAATGATCCTACTATGCCTAGTAGTTAATTACAATATAACTTCGAAGCCATTGTTGCAATTTATTTAGCAGGACTGGCTTTAGTTGCGATTGATGTGTCCAAAACTGCTACTGTATGCAGGATAACTGTTCCTGAAGTCCAATCGATTATAGCGATGCCTGTTCGAGTTCGATACAGAGTGTAGTTGTTCGGGGCACAGCCGTGTGGCCTTTTCAAACCTGGGATATTGATCGGCTAACTCTGACGGCGATTTATTATCATCAACCACTTTACATCGTTATGTCATGGCGTACGGCTCAGTTGAACCGGAACCTAGGATGGGCGGCAAACCACCGGCCAGTTCGAAAATTGCCGCACCGATGATGTGACTCCTCACGCAAATTTACTGCGAGGAAGGCCAGCATGTTAAAAAAGGGGATTTATTATTCGAGCTGGAAACGCGCAGCGCCGATGCCCTGATTGGTACGGGAAATAAAGATTACAAAACTGTATAGTTTTGGAAGACTTCCCGCAATGTGATCCAGGTTAACCTATATCCGAAATCAGGCAATCCGGCCTGGTATAAAAAGAGGATTAAAAGATGAACAAAAAACACAATAAAATTCTGCTAGCCATGTTTGCAATGATCATAATGACGGGCACGGCTGCTAACGTAGCACAAGCAGATGAATCGAAGGAAAAGGAAGCAAAAGAGCTGACGCTTTTTAGCCAGGCCAAAATCACATTAACCGAAGCAATCAAGGCAGCTGAGCATAAAACCGGCGGCAAGGCCATGGAAGCCGAAGTGGATGATGAATCAAACTCAGTGCAGTTCGAGGTTGAAATTCTCAAAGACGGCAAGATTCATGAAGTCATGGTTGATGGTAAAACCGGCAAGGTCCTTAAAGTTTCCCTGGATGATGAGTCTAATGAAAGCACTGAAAACGAGAAAGAGTAAGTTCAATGCCGGGGAATTGCTCCCCGGCATTCTTTTGATACCATGAAAATATTGATTATTGAAGATGATAATGAGACCAGGGATTATGTCTCGGCAGGTCTGAAAGAGGCAGGCCATATTGTCGATCCGGCAAGGGATGGTTATGAAGGCCTGCTCCTTGCCAAAGAGGAAAATTATGACCTTCTTATTGTCGACCGGATGCTGCCTGACCTTGATGGACTTACCTTGGTAAAAACCTTGCGCAGCGCCGACTGTCATGTGCCGGTACTGTTTCTTACCACGATGTGCGGGATTGATGATCGTGTTGAAGGCCTGAATGCAGGCGCCGATGATTATCTGGTCAAACCGTTCGCTTTCAGTGAACTTACCGCGCGGGTTAATGCGCTGCTACGCAGGCCCAGGGAAACAGTGGAACTAAAAATCTTGCAAGTTTCAGATCTTGAAATCGATCTTCTTAAAAGAGCAGTCAGGCGCAGCGGGCAACTCATCGATCTTCAGCCAACCGAGTTTCGCCTGCTTGAGTATCTTGTCCGTCATGCCGGACAGGTTGTGACTCGCACAATGCTGCTTGAAAACGTCTGGGATTTTCATTTTGATCCCAAAACCAATATCGTCGAAACCCATATCAGCCGCTTGCGCGGCAAGCTGAATGCAGACAACAGGTCCGATCTCATACATACAGTTCGCGGCGCTGGATATATGATTCATGAAGCTGCCTAGCCTTGCCGGTACCATCAGCTTTAAACTGTCAGCTTTATACTTGCTCCTTTTTTGGCACCCTTCATTTTCCAATTAACAGTTTAACAAAATTTCCCCAGGTGTTGTGATATGCATTTAGAGCAATCACATATAAGGAGAAGATCATTAAATTTACCCGCCGCCCCGATCTCGATACTCAAGCCCGTATAA
>JAGXGJ010000158.1 GCA_024636875.1 Methylococcaceae bacterium
CGCATATTCACTTCCCCCTTTGGAAAAGGGGGATTGAGGGGGATTTATTTAAAAAATCTCCCCTAACCCCTCTTTTTCAAAGAGGGGGACTGAATAGCTACTCCAGTTTTATCCGTCATAATTAAAATGACGAACTACTAGACTATAGGCGATATCGTGTCCCTGGAGCCTCTCAGTGGGGACGTGCTTAAACTGTTGTCCGCGGTATTGGTCAAAATCATTCTTCTAATGATTATGCACTTTCTCTTGCAACCAAATTTTAATAAGCGATTGGTATGACACATCACGAGAATTAGCCGCCGCTTTAATTGAGTCCAGCAAATGTTGCGGTAATCGCAATGAAATTGTCTTGGTTGTAGGCTTTAAATTTGGCAGCACAACCAACTGCGCCTTACTCCAATCGAGATATTTAGTGGAATCGCGGCTTTCCCAAAAAGCTTGTTCTTCCTCTTCATTTGAGAACTGTGGGATGGTTTTAAGTTGTTTGATCATAAATAGAACGCTCCTTTTTGTGCATGTCTCTTGCCGAGATAACGCGGATAGCCTTACCATCATTGCGTAGAGCAAAAGTAATATGTAAAAGCCGCCCCTCGTCTGTTATACCCAACGCATGAAAGCGTGATTCCATTTGGCTGTGCTTATCATCCTCTAACAATAGCAATGGCGCATTGAAAAAAACTTGCTCAGACTCAGCTATTGATTCGCTGTGTTTAACATTTTTTCGACTATTTCCTTCGTCCCAGTCAAATCCAGTGATTTTAGCTAAATCATAAATCGGAGAGACTTACCGCGTCTCGCTTCCTCCAGCCTTGATTCGAGACGATGGCGCTGGCTCTTGTTGTTTCCGGCTTCGGTTGTAGCGGGGAAGTGGTTTTGGCGGATTGTCGCTGCGCTCCGAATTCACCTTACGTTTAATTTTTAATAAATTGCTTCCGATAATTGAGGCGCTTTGGCAATTGTGCACCTACTATAGTTCGCATAGAACCGGTTTTATAGGATAAGTGGCTTTAGTCCCTGATGGTGTCTGGCGGTGTATGAACTATCTTTTTAATGGCTTATCCTTGCTTTTTCCGGGTACAGAATCCTTGAAACCCACTGTCTTTGACTTCATTAACCTTGTCAAAAACCGATCAAATTCTTCAGCCAGTTCCGGTAACTTGCTGATGAGACGATGGTCGGCATTGAGCATTTTCAAACAGATACGATGTGTTTGACAAAAGCGCCAGGAGTTTTCGGGAGGAACAACCTCATCTTGCCAACCGTGAATAACCAGCGTTTGATCGGCCGGTGGCTTGAATTCTGTCCGCTGATAACCGGGCAGATAAAAGGCAGGAGCCAGCAGAAAAAGCCCGCTGGGTTTGAGCGTTTCTGCCGCAACCGTTGCAACATAAGCGCCCATGCTGGAACCTAACAATACAATTTCATCATAGTCCGATAAGTCCATAGCTAGCAGTTGCTTGACGCGTTCATCAGGATTGTTTTGTGCTCTATAATCCGGACTTTCAACGGCATAGCCATGTTTATAGGCAACCTCAGTGAAAGCTTTTGTCTTATCACCCCACGGACTGCTGTCTTTGCCATGATTATAAAGTACTAACTTTCTCATCGATGTTTACCTGAATAGTAATAAGATGTCGTTTGGCTTATCACCTATCTAGTTTATACCTATAAAACTAGTACGTCATACCGGCATGGACTGCCGGTATCCAGGTCACAAGGATGTGATTAGAGTTTGCCATCCTTGGCTTATGGATTCGCTTCGCGCGCTAACGGGTCCGGCACAAATTCGACAGGAGCGAATTTGCATTAACCCGGGGCTCCGGGCTGGAAAGAGCGGTTTGAATCCTTGCCGGAACGACGTAATGAATGTCCGTAATAGAATTGACAGGTGCCAGGCATCGTTAGGTTGTTTGTCCATCCGGACTATTTGCTCTGGCAAACCCGCCGACAATTCTTACTCTCCCGCCCTGACATCAAACTCAATCTTCCAGCGGCCGCTGTCTTTTTGCGAAACTGCTTGAAGCTCCAATGTGCCGACTTCGGTTACTGCCGCACACAGATGGACAGGCACAACTTCTCCCGGTCTGCGGCCTTCTTCCGGCAAGGTAATCTCAATTTCATCCAGTTCGGACAGTTCTTCATCGGTCCAGAAATCCAGACGAGTGCCGACCTTGTCTTCGCGCCGGATATTGGACGCAAAGAAGCGGAAACGCACCGGCTCCCCGATAACCAGGCCGAATTCGTCATCCGGCAACTCTTCCTGGGTGCCTTCTTCCATGCCAAACGGGGCGATACACAGCGCTTCAATCTCTGGAGCCATGCCCGGTACGGCTGGCATCGCGCTTTCAATACCGACATAATACGCCGCCGCCGTGCCGCCTTTAATGCGAACGCCTTTACCTTTACGCACAAAGCCGTAATATGCCGCGCCTCGTGCAACCGCCAAATCAAGGTCAGCGCCCGCTAACAGTCTGGCTTCTGGCGCCTGTTCAGAAGTCAGCCATGAATTTAACACGTCCATCAAACGCTCAGCCAGGGCATCGGCTTTTAACACACCGCCATTAAACAGAACGGCGGTGGGATGCAGGAAGGTGGCGTGTTCGGGCAGGTTAATATCTTTAAGATCGTCAGTGGCGCTTTGCTGTTTGGTCAAAAAAGCCGCCAAATGGCGGGTAATCCCTGCGTCCTGGGCATATGGCAGGCCAGCGGTTCTTAAACCGGTACGAGTACGGCTGACCGGTTTGTCACTAACAGTGACCTTAGGCAAAAAGCCCTCAACCAGCACCTTGTTGACTTCTTCGCGGGTTAATTCGGTGCGCAGATTACCGGACAGTAAAGACGAGCCTCGGTTGGCAATAACCAGCGGAATATTATCAATATCAGTGTTGTTGAATAGTTTTTCTTTTGCATCCCGGCAACTATGAGTTAATGCCTGAATCTGCCAGGGTTCCAGCCGTTTACCGTCTTTTTCCAGCTTGGTTTTAACGGTATAGGCCAAAGCCAAATCCATATTATCGCCGCCAAGCAAAATATGCTCACCGACAGCAACACGCGTAAGTTCGAGATTGCCGTCTTTTTCAGTGACCGCTATCAATGACAAGTCAGTGGTGCCGCCGCCTATATCAATAACCAGAATAATATCGCCGCAAGTCGCCTGCTTGCGCCAGTCGCCCTGGCTTTTTTCAATCCAGCTGTATAAAGCTGCCTGTGGTTCTTCCAACAGAATAGCTTGCTCAAGACCGACGGCGCGTGCGGATTCCACTGTCAATTCACGTGCTGCCGGATCAAATGATGCCGGCACAGTAATAACCAAATCCTGATCTTCCAGCGGAGCATCAGGATGCAGGTTTTGCCACGCATCACAGATATGCTGCAGATAAGCGGTAGTTGCCTGAAACGGTGAAACACGTTCAACTTCTTCGGGCGCATCCGCCGGCAGAACCGGTGATTTACAATCCACCCCCGCATGACATAACCAGCTTTTAGCGCTGGATACCAGACGAATCGGGGTTTTACTGCCCAGATTCCGGGCTATTTCGCCGACCAGATAGTCCGGTTTTGCGGTCCAGGGTAAAGCCGTAGAACCTTCGGCAAGCTCCGCCTCGTGCGCCTGATACATGAATGAAGGCAACTGATAGCTTTCCTCGACGACACCGGGCGATGTCAACTGTGGTATAGCCATAACCTGCTGGGAAAACTCCAGGTCGTTAATATCAGTAATGTCTGCGAATGACAAAACACAGTGCGTTGTGCCTAAATCGATACCGACTGAAAATCGCTTGCCTTCTAAAGGATCACCATCTTTTTCTGAGAGTGTTTCAGAAAAGGATGCGGGGTCATCATTAACAACTTGCGGTGATGGAGTGTATGGTTCAGTTTCATTATCGGCAGGTTGTTGATCTTCAATTTCGGTGTCGGCAACATCTACAATCAAGCCATTGTTAGCGGAATCTTCTTTAAACTTCGGCTTCTTTTTAACAT
This sequence comes from Methylococcaceae bacterium, assembly GCA_024636875.1. Lineage (GTDB taxonomy): Bacteria > Pseudomonadota > Gammaproteobacteria > Methylococcales > Methylomonadaceae > JAGXGJ01. The sequence continues at coordinate 3,982 of JAGXGJ010000158.1, forward strand.
GATCAAACAAGCTCATAATTCAACCTCTGCGGGTGCAATAATATTGGCGTTATGTCCTTGCGTCAGTTTGGGCAGTCTGATGCCAGTTATTTGCCAGCCTTTATGGATCAAGGTCCCGGTAAAAGGCGCTGAACCGACGATATTACCGGTCAATCGCACTGTGGATGCGTCAAAACTCTGCGGCAACGTAATTTTCTTGCCTTCTTTCTCGCTACGAACAGGCGCTAGACTAAAGTGCTCGTTGATCGCCTTGTTACAGCCTTCATGAACGACACGCGCAGCAACACCGATATCTGCATCGCTGTAAGCTGCGATGTCTTCTTTAATGAAGTCGATAAAGCGTGCTTCTTTTTGCAGCAAACTCAGCAATTGTAATGCGGCATCCGGTGTGTATTCCTTTAATATAACCGGTTCCGGTGCGGGAGCATGAACAAGCTTTTCAACCTCGACAATTTTCTCCACGACTTTCACGACCGGTTCGGGAGTCGGTGCGGCTGGTTGAACAATTTTTTCAGCCGGTTTGTTTTTGCTGCGCGCCAGACTGATGACGATAGCCAGCAGTAATACAATTAGTATCAGGGATAATAGAACAACAGTACCCGCCAGACAAACATGCCATAAATCGAATGTGGTGGGTTTCAGGGATAAATCAATTGCATAAATTGTATTCATTGAATAAAGTCTCTGTCGGTTATTAACGTTGGCCGGTTTTACGCGCTGCTTCAGAAAACATCATGCCCTGCAATGCCTCACGCGTGGTTTGTATGCGTATTTGCTTTAAATGACGATCGGCTATGACTCCAGGTACTTCTGCATCGGTATAAATTTCACGCATCTTCGCCAGCACGGGTTCGCATTGTCTCATGATGGCATCGGTCGCCTTGCGACTGTCCTGTTCCTGATAAGCAGATTTTTGCATATCATCGCCGACGCACTTTTTATATTCATATTTGGTGGTCTGAATTTTTTCAATCGTGGCATCAGACAGCGTTGTGTTATGCCACTCGTTTTTCGCATCATTTGCAAGGGCAGTACCGGCAGACAACAAGATCGCCAGGAAAAGAATCTTTTTCATGTTATTCCTTAAGATAATAAAGTGGAGTTTTTAACGCCTGATTTTACGCGAAATGGCTAAAAATGAATAATGCAGAAAAGTGATTTATGGCGTCTTTTACAATCTTACCCCGTTTCAATTTTACAGCGGATACACAATACGCCGTTCCGGCAGGGATTCACTCCGGTCAGGATAGCCTGACGTGACCCGCTAGAGCGCGAAGCGAATCCATGCCGGTATGACGCGCTAATTTATATGTATTAATTGATAAATAGTTAACTCCTGCAACTTCACTGCCAGGAAATGATTAACGGCTGTTTTGTAACGCAGCAATTCGCTCTGCCAATGGCGGATGGCTCATAAACAGTCTGCTCATGCCGCCGCCATTAATACCAAAGGCCGCTAGTTGTCCGGGCAGGTCTTGCGCGTCATGACCGCGTTGCAAAGCCCGCAGAGCTCCGATCATTTTGTCGCGACCGGCCAATTTTGCACCCCCTGCATCGGCCCTGAATTCCCGGTAACGTGAGAACCACATGACCAGCATGGAGGCCAGAATCCCCAGCGCAATTTGTGCGATGATTTGGGTGATGTAATAAGCCGGGCCATAGCCGCGTTCGGTTTTGAAAACAGCGCGGTCAACAAAGTGACCAATGATAGTGGCAAAAAAGTAAACAAAGGTATTGACCACGCCCTGCATTAATGCCATCGTGACCATATCACCATTGGAAACATGAGTCATTTCATGGCCTAAAACAGCCTCTACTTCGTCGGCATTCATGTTTTGCAGCAAACCGGTGCTGACCGCCACCAGTGCACTGTTTTTGTTCATTCCGGTAGCAAAAGCGTTGGCTTCAGGAGTTTGAAAAATACCTACTTCAGGCATACCGATTCCTGCCAGACGCGCCTGTTTAGCCACAATATCCACTAACCAGCGTTCAGTCTGGTTTTGTGGTTGATCGATAACATGTACACCCATCGCCCGTTTTGCCGACCATTTGGATATGGCCAGAGAGATGAATGATCCGGTCATACCAATCACGGCTGATATGATTAACAAGGCGTTAAGATCAAGATTTATGCCTTGCGCATCCAAAGTGCCGCTCAGACCTAAAAGATTAAAAACAATACTGACAACAACCAATATTGCGGCATTGGTCGCTAGAAAAAGAAAAATACGCATCATGTGATGGCCTTTTAAGTTGATATTTGATCTATATGGGGATTGAATAAATTAATTCAATCCGTTTTTCAGAGTGATAATATAGCTAAAAGTTTATTGATGGAGGACGTTCTTATGTATTTGATCAAAATAGTACTGTTGCCGTTGCTTTTACTTACCCTGCCTTTAGCCTGTGCAAAATCCGGCGATCATCAGGAGGTGTTGAAACAACTACATTTACCGGACGGATTCAAAATCTCAATATATGCCGGCAACATACCGAATGCGCGCAGTTTGGCCCTGGGCGATAACGGCGTTGTCTTTGTCGGCACTTTGAGTGGAGGCAGGGTTTATGCGCTGCAGGACAATAACAATGACGGCGTAGCCGAGAAACAATATATTATCGCCAGCGGATTAAACATGCCCAATGGTGTTGCCTATAAAGACGGTTCCCTCTATGTGGGTGAAGTTAATCGTATTATTCGTTTTGACCATATCAACCAGCAATTGGCTAATCCGCCCAAACCGGTCGTAGTTTATGACCGGTTTCCGTCAGACAGAAATCACGGCTGGAAGTATCTGCGTTTTGGTCCCGATAATAAGCTGTACACAGCGGTTGGCGCGCCCTGCAATATTTGTAATCCTGACAAGGAAATTTATGCTTCGCTGATCAGATTAAATCAAGACGGCAGCGATATCGAGATTATTGCCCGTGGCATTAGAAACACTGTTGGTTTTGATTGGCAGCCAGGGACCAAAGCGTTGTTTTTTTCCGATAATGGCCGTGATTATTTAGGCGATGACGCGCCGCCTGATGAACTTAACAAATGGTCTGTTAAAGGCGAACATTTCGGCTATCCTTATTGTCATGGCGGCGATATTCCAGACCCTGAATTTGGTGCTTTAAAAAAATGCCGGCAATTCAAAGCGCCGGTATGGGAATTTAGAGCGCATGTCGCCTCTTTAGGCATACGTTTTTATCAGGGCAAACAATTTCCGGATGTCTTCCAAAACCAGTTATTTGTCGCTGAGCACGGCTCCTGGAACCGCACGATGCCGCAGGGCTATCGTATTGCGCTGATCAAATTTGAGCAGGACAAACCTGTTTCAGAGCAGGATTTTATTAGCGGCTGGTTAACCAAAAACGGCAAGGTGTTGGGGCGGCCGGTAGATATTTTAACCCTGCCGGATGGCAGTCTGTTGATCAGTGATGATGACCGGGGTGTCATATATAAAGTTGAATACCAGAGCAAACCATGAAAAAACAATTTGAAATTCTCGAAAAGGAAATCGTTTATCCGGGGTTTTTCCGCATGGAAAAGTACCTCCTGAAACACACGCTGTTTGCCGGCGGCTGGAGCGCTGAAATAAGCCGTGAATTATTTGTTCGCGGCAGTTGCGTTGCCGTGCTGTTATACGATCCCCATGCCGATAAGGTTGTGCTTATTGAACAATTCCGGGCTGGCGCTATTTTACAGCCGGATAGAGCCTGGCTGGTCGAAATTGTTGCAGGTGCGATAGAAGAAGGCGAAACTGCCGAGGAAGTCGCTTACCGTGAATCTGTCGAAGAAGCGGGTTGTGAAATTCAGGAACTGATAGTTATCAATGAGTTTTACACAACACCCGGCGGGTCGTCTGAACGCATCACCCTGTTTTGCGGCAAAATCGATAGCTCTCAAGTCGGCGGCATCCATGGCCTGGATCATGAAGATGAAGATATATTGGTACGTGCCGTTGATTTTGATGAAGCCTATCAATTGCTTGAAAGCGGCGAAATAGAATCTGCGATTCCGATTATTGCCATTCAGTGGCTGGCGCTGAACAAACAGCAGCTCAAGCAGAAGTGGTTAAGATAAGGTGAATAACGCCGGCTTATGAACGCATCAGCCAATAATAAGAATAGCGGCTTTTTTATCCGATTGCTTTTACCGGCAGCCATCGTTTTGTTTTCCGCTTGTGCCAGCGTTCCTGAAATAAAGCCTGCCGTTTGGCAATCGCCAGTTATCAGTTATGCGCTGAGTTTGCAAGGCGTTCCCTATCGTTATGGTAAAGACTCGCCCGAAGAAGGTTTCGATTGCAGTAGTTTTGTTAGGCATGTCTATGAAAAACAGGGCATAGTATTGCCTCGCACAGTAAAAGATATGGCGCTGTCTCTGCCGAAAATCAAAAAAAATGATGTGCTTTCAGGCGATCTGGTTTTTTTCAATACCCATGGCAAAGCGATCTCTCATGTCGGCATTTATGTCAACAATGACAAGTTTGTTCACGCTCCCAGCCGGCGTACCGGAAGAGTGCTGGTTTCCAGCCTTAAAAACCAGTACTGGCACAAACACTACATCGGTGCACGGCGCCCCCGAAGGTTTTGATTGTTTCTGAACATTCCTGGTACTCGTTATGCCGGAGAAGCGCATTCTATAACTAATAAACAAAAATCATCGTCATGCCTCAGTTTTCCCTGACAACAACCTGGTTTATCCCCGCCTCCGTTGAAGCCGTCTGGTCATGCCTGATTGATACCCAGACATGGCCGTCCTGGTGGAAATACGTTGATGCGGTTGAAGAAATGTCTGCCGGGGATTCATCGGGAATCAACAACATCAGGCAGTATGACTGGCATACTTGTTTACCCTATAGCCTGATGCTAAGTTTATGCGTTACCCAAATTCAAGCACCTCATCTTGTTGTTGTAAAGGTAAAGGGGGATTTACAAGGGGAGGGTAGCTGCCGGTTATTTTCCATACCCGCCGCTGATCACACCCGTGTTGAATTTCATTGGGAGGTACAAACCTGCAAACCCTGGATGAATTGGTTTACCTCAATAACCCGTCCGGTTTTTGCCTGGAATCATGCGAGGGTGATGAAGGTTGGGGAAGAGGGTTTGATTCGATACGTCAACTCAAAGGTTGTAAATAATATGGAATGACACCTTGTGGAGCGGACTTTTGCCGCCATACGAATCGATTGATTATTTCACAGACATTGCTTGTCCAAAAGCAGGCAGGGCAGCTTCGCATACTTGAATGATGTTTTTCTTAGAGCAGAATGAAGAAATCAAAAGAGTAGTAATGATTAGCCAAAAAATACAGAAAAAGTGCCAGGATTTGCAATCATACAGTTTTAAAGAAATATACATCAATGGAAGACCTGTCGAAGCCGACTCCAATTGATTGCATATTTAAATACGGATTTTGTGAGTATGGCTTTTTCATTCAGGCGCTAATATTAGTCGCTGGCTAACGAATAAGGATAGATTGTGTGAGCGTAGCGAACCACAATCTTATCCGATTGTTGGACGAGCCCTGGAATAAACAGGAAGTTTAATTGTGAGAAATATTTTTTGAATGGAGCCTTGACAATGCTATTTATATAAG
>JAGXGJ010000159.1 GCA_024636875.1 Methylococcaceae bacterium
ACGATTCCAAAAAAAATGGACGCATCGGACACCTGCCATGGCAATGGGATTGACTCAAGAGGCATTAACTTGGAGATTTTTATTCGTGATGCCTATTCCGGTAACCCGTTGAAAAAAATCAACCTGCATTGATTTGTAGGGGCTACCGAAAATACGGCTCTTACCTGAACCCAGTCGGCGCATTCGCTGGATCACGCAGGAAGAAGTGGATCGTCTGCTTCTGGAATTGCCGGACCATCTAAAAGCGATGGTGCGGTTTAGTCTGGAAACCGGGCTACGGCAAGCCAATGTCACTGGCTTGCAATGGTCACAGATTGACTTAACCCGGCGTTGTGCCTGGATACATTCCGACCAGGCGAAAGCGCGGCGAGCGATTGCCGTACCCCTATCAAAAACGGCCGTGGTGATCATTCGTGAGCAATTGGGCAAGCACTTAACCCATGTATTCACCTATCAGGGAAAACCGGTAACACAGGTGAATACCAAGGCATGGCGGCAGGCATTACAGCGGGCAGAGATTACAGACTTCCGCTGGCATGATCTGCGGCATACCTGGGCCAGTTGGCATGTGCAAGCGGGTACACCGCTGAATGTGCTGCAAGAGTTGGGTGGTTGGGAGTCGGTCGAAATGGTGCGCCGTTATGCGCATTTATCCAGTGAGCATTTGGCCGGGTATGTGGATCGGTTATCGGCGCTCCATGCTGTTGGGGATGATTCCGGTAGCTACGATTTAGCTACGGCCAATAAAAAAGGCCTAGGTGAAAATCACCTAAGCCTTTGAATTCTTTGGAGCTGGAGATGGGACTCGAACCCGCGACCGGCTGATTACAAATCAGCTGCTCTACCAACTGAGCTACACCAGCAAAGAGGGGTTATTATACATAAAAATATTTTTTTTAAAAGCCCTTTGGTTATTTTTTTTGCTTCCTTACAGCTTTATTTTTACCAAAACTTTTTTCGCTCCGGTTATTATCGAAACCGGTAAATTTGGTCTTAAACTGCTTAATCTTGCCCGACGAATCAACCGTGCCTTTAGGCTGGTAGGAAGGAATTAAATGATGTTTGCCATTTCCTATCAAATCATTGCGCCCCATCGCGTTTAAGGCATCGCGCAATAACGGCCAATTTTCAGGATCGTGATAACGCAGAAAAGCTTTATGTAATCGGCGCTGTTTGATACTTTTCGGTATGGGTATGTCTTCAGCCATGCGGCTGACTTTATGCAGCGTATCTTTGCCGGAATGGTACATCGCAGTGGCGATGGACATCGGCGAGGGCAGGAAGGCTTGAACCTGGTCGGCTCTAAAGCCATTACGCTTTAGCCATAATGCCAGATTTAGCATGTCGTTATCGGTAGTGCCCGGGTGGGCGGCTATAAAATAAGGTATCAGGTATTGTTCCTTACCTGCTTCTTTGGAGTACTTGTCAAACATTTCCTTGAAGCGGTCATAAGTTCCCATGCCCGGTTTCATCATTTTTGATAATGGCCCTTGCTCGGTATGTTCCGGGGCAATTTTAAGATAGCCGCCGACATGATGCGTAACCAGTTCTTTAACATATTCAGGCGATTCTACCGCCAGATCATAGCGCAGACCGGAGGCAATAAAGATCTTTTTGATGCCGGGCAAGGCCCTGGCTCTGCGGTAAAGTTTAATCAGAGGGCTATGATCGGTATTCAGATTAGGACAAATGCCCGGATATACACAGGATGGCTTGCGGCACGCGGCTTCAATCTTTTCATCCTTGCAAGCCAGTCGATACATATTGGCCGTGGGACCGCCCAAATCGGAGATATGACCGGTAAAAGCGGGCGACGTATCGCGAATGGCTTCGATTTCCCGAATGATGGAATCTTCGGAACGGCTTTGAATGATGCGTCCTTCATGTTCGGTGATCGAGCAAAAGGTGCAGCCGCCGAAACAACCGCGCATGATATTGACCGAATGCTGGATCATTTCAAAGGCGGGCACATTGGCTTTTCCATAAGCTTTGTGGGGTACACGTGAGTAAGGTAAATCGAAGACGCCATCCATCTCTTTTGTGGACAAGGGAATAGGCGGCGGATTAATCCAGACCTGCCTGGAACCGTGTTGCTGGATTAATGGCCTCGCATTGCCCGGGTTGGTTTCGGCGTGCATGACGCGTGATGCGTGTGCGTAAAGCATTGGATCATCTTTTACAGTTTCATAAGCAGGAAGACGAATAACAGTTTGCGCCCGTTGATCCCTGATAAGCTGCCGGTGCATTCCCACGCTGGAGCATGCGAACGAGATCACTTTTTCATTTGGATTGCCGGCATTCGGTTTTTTATCGCACGCTGGCTCTTCCTGATATGGATCTTGCTTGGGGTTAAGAGCACCCGGCTTATCAATCTCAGTGGAGTCTTTAACTACCCAATCCTCGGGAATTTGTTTAACAAAATGTACTGTACCGCGTATGCCTTTTATATCGCCAATAGCTTCGCCATTGGCCAAGCGATGGGCAATTTCCACAACTTGACGTTCAGCATTGCCGTAAACCAGCAAATCGGCTTTGGAATCCAGCAACATGGATTTACGCACTTGATCCGACCAGTAATCATAATGAGCTATGCGCCGTAAACTGGCTTCTATGCCGCCGATTATAATTGGTACATCTTTATAGGCTTCACGGCAACGGTGCGAATAAACATTAACAGCACGATCAGGACGTTTTCCGGCAACACCATTGGGTGTATAGGCATCGCTTGAACGGATTTTTTTGTCCGAAGTATAACGGTTGACCATTGAATCCATATTGCCGCCCGTCACGCCAAAAAACAGATTGGGGCGACCCAGCCTGCTAAAATCCCTGGCACTGGTCCAGTCAGGCTGAGAGATTATGCCGACCCTAAAGCCTTGCGCTTCCAGCAAGCGTCCAATCAATGCCATACCAAAACTGGGATGGTCGATATACGCATCACCGGTTACCAGAATAATATCGCAGCTATCCCAGCTCAGTTCATCCATCTCCATCCTGCTCATGGGTAAAACAGGCGCCACGCCAAATCGCTTAGCCCAGTATTTGCGGTAGCTAAAAAGATTGGGTTCGGTTGTTATGGCAGTGGACATCATGTTTTTATTACTTGGTTAATAGTGCCGGCATTATGTTTTCCAAGATCTTTTAAAAAGATCGGAAATTCAATCTTGTACTGTTGTTCAAGCGTCAATGCTTGTATTCTTAACTCTTTCATGGAATATCGGGCTGAATAGTCATTAAAGGCAAGAACAATTATATTGCCTTTATCGCGAACAGGCAGAAATAAAACCTTCCAGTTAAAAACCTGGCACAGCCATAGTGAGATTTGCTGAAACAAAGGGTTATGCGCACCGCCCCAAAGATTGACAATCAGAATGCCATCATTTTTTAATACAACTTTACAGGTATCAAAAAAAGCAATATTACAAATTGATGATGCCATGCCTTCGTGGTCAAACGCATCGATAAACACCAGGCTATAGTATTTTCGGTAGGTCTCGGCGCATTGCCGCATATACCGTCCTCCATCGTCGACTATAATTTTCAGGCGAGGGTCCAGCGGCAAACCAAAATGACTGCGAGCGATTTTGACTACACTTTTTCGATATTCTATCGCTTTTAAGCGACATTCCGGAAAATGATACAATAAATGCTTGGTTAGGGAGCCTCCGCCCAGGCCAATAATCAAAGCATCATCAAACGTTGTTTTGAACAATAACCAGCTGGTCATTGCCCGTACATAATTCAGTTCAAGCTTGTGCGGGTCAGCCAACAGCATACTACTCTGCCTGGAATGCGAACCAAAATGCAATGACCTGACGCCATTACGCTCGACAATTTCTAAAATTCCCTCATCATCGTGACTTTCGTGGATGAGCAGACCTTCATATTTGTACATAGTAAAGCTGGAAAGTTTTTAAGCTATAAATAATTATTATACAAGGATCAGCCTTAACCGGCTGAATTGGTTTCGGTTACTTTGCCAAGCAATTCAATCCCATGCACTACTTTTTTAGAACTCGTCGATTGTAAATGGCTTAAGCTGCGGATATTTGCCGTGGCAATAATATCCGGTTGATTTACCTCTAAGGCCTGTAATTTATTTTCAAACAATTGCCTGGATAACTCCGGCTGCAATTTTGCTTTAACACTTTGGGCAAAACAGGTTTTATCAACCTGGCGATGTGTAATAAAGCGCTGAAACGATGCCGGTAAGGAAAAATCGCCTTTATCAAGCCTCGCATTATCCGTTCCCGTCGTGTGCGCCATACCCTTTTGCCGACAATTGTTCTGCCTATATCAAGCAAACGTCCGTAACGAACGCCTGACGGGCAAGTCGTTTCACAGGATCGACACGTTAGACATCGATCCAGGTGCTGTTGGGTTAAGCGGCTGACCGGCTGGCCTTCCAAGGCCTGCTTTAACAGATAAATTCGCCCTCGCGGGCCATCGAGTTCATTACCCAATAGTTGATAAGTTGGACAGGTCGCATTACAAAAACCACAATGCACACAGGATCGCAAAATACTTTCCAGCTCGTCATGCTCTGGTAGTTCTTTAACAAAGTCGGCTAACATATCTGTGCTACCAGTCCTTAAACATTCTATATGGGAGTAAAAAGACCGTCAGGATCGAATGCCTGTTTTATATTTCTGTTGAGCTGCTGCAATTTTCCGCTTAATGGCTGAAAAACATCGCCGGAGCGGTCTTTGCCTTTAAACAATAACGCGTGTCCCTGAGCTTGTTCGGCGACTGCAAAAATGTGCTGAGCTGATTCTTCAGATTTCAACCAGCGCAGGCCCCCGCCACAGGCATAAAACCCGTCGCCCGCAAGTTTTAATTGCGCTGTCGCTGAAGGCACACAAAGCAGCCATAAATTCATCGTGTATTGAAAAAACTCATGCCGCTGTTCGTTCAGGTTCTCTCAAAATAAAGGATAGTTTCTTCCAATATGAAATGAGCCTGAAGGAGGTGCTTGTTTCTAACATGAAATGATACTGAAGGAAGGTCGTGGATAAGTTGTGGGCGGCTCCGTGGACAACCCGATGGACAACATCCCTGTTGCCCACAGGTTGACACACCG
>JAGXGJ010000160.1 GCA_024636875.1 Methylococcaceae bacterium
AAACCAAGCCCATTTTCCTAGAAAGCCAGCGTAACTCATTGATTTTTGGTTGGCGGGCAATAAAAAAAACGAATTTTAGGGAATTCCCATATCACTAACTCCTTGAAAAATAAGCTTACCTGTGACTAATGAGAAGTTACGAGTCTATGGCATACCGGATCATCTCAAATTCAGGGAAGGTGAAGGCGGTTTTCCGTTCATTGTGATTAGTAATCGAAGCGCAAAGGCTTTAATTTCTATGTATGGTGCTCAAGTGCTGTCTTTCCGGCTCAATGACGAACATGAAGACCTCCTGTTTCTTAGTCAAAAATCCTATTACGATGAGGGCAAGGCTATCAGAGGCGGAATTCCTGTCTGTTGGCCCTGGTTTGGTGCGGATTTATCAGATCCGCAACGACACAATCATGGTTTTGTACGCAATACTCCGTGGACAGTTTTAGGGACAAAAGCCGTTTCAGATCTTGAAACCAGGGTAAAATTGGGTGTGATGGAGTCCAACAAAAGTAAAGCATTATGGCCGTACGCCTTTGCTCTGGAGTTGGAAATTTCAGTCGGTAAAGCCCTGACTCTCGAATTGACAACCCGCAATACCGGAAATGATGTATTTTCAATTACCCAGGCATTGCATAGTTATTTCCAGGTAGGCAATATACAACAAGTAAAAGTATTGGGGCTCGAAAATACCCGATATTTCGATAAATTAGACCAGGGTGCGCAAAAAACCCAAACCGGAGGGGTTACGGTTTCAGAAGAAGTTGATCGTATCTACACAGACGTAAAAAAAGAATTGATTATTGATGACCCCGCTTTTGATCGCCGGATTCAGATTTCATCCACTGGCAATAATACTGCAGTGGTCTGGAATCCCTGGATGGAAACAACTGCAAAAATGGCTGACCTTGAAAATGACGATTACCAACGTTTTATCTGCGTCGAGACCGGCAATGTCGCCACCGACATTGTGCAAATTCCACCCGGCAGCGAATCCAGCCTGCAAACCAAGATTCAAATCATACCGGACTGATAGCAGATGAAACAACGACTGGTTGTTATCGGTAACGGCATGGCCGGGATGAAAACAGTTGAAGAACTGTTGTCGGCGGAACCTGAGAAATACGACATTACTGTCTTTGGTGCAGAGCCTTACGGAAACTACAACCGTATCATGCTGTCCTCGGTTCTATCCGGCGAGAAAACAATTGAGGATATCGTTATTAATGATCGCCAATGGTATGTTGATAATGGTATTTGTCTTTACGCTGGTCAGTATAAGTCGGTGGCGCGTATCGATCGAGTGGCCCGGAATGTCTATGCACAAGACGGAACCGTAGCCGCTTATGACCGGCTGTTGATTGCTACCGGTTCTAAACCCGTCGTCCCTGCTATTCCCGGCAATGATCTGGACGGTGTTATCGGTTTTCGGGATATTTTCGACGTTAATAAAATGCTGGACTACTGTCAAAACCATCACAAAGCCGTCGTGCTGGGCGGCGGCCTGTTGGGACTGGAAGCCGCTAACGGACTGGTTCTCAGAGGCATGGATGTGACTGTTGTTCACAGCCGCCCAGTCTTGCTCAATCGTCAACTGGACAGACAAGCCGCTCAAATGCTGCAAAATGAACTGGAGGAAAGAGGTCTGAAATTCAAGATGGCTGCCAAAACGCAGCAGTTGACAGGTGATATAAACGGCCATATCAGGGCAGTTCGTTTTGAAGATGGCAGTGAACTGGAATGTGATCTGTTTATTTTGGCGATAGGTGTGCGTCCCAATATAGCGCTGGCTCAGGAAGCCGGACTCTATTGCGAAAGAGGCATTGTCGTTGATGATACGCTGCAAAGCTACGACCCGAGTATTTATGCAGTGGGTGAATGCATACAACATCGTGGTGATACCTTTGGTTTGGTCGCTCCACTGTTTGAACAGGCGAAAGTATGCGCTAATCATTTAAGCGATCATGGGGCGGCCGAATATATCACCTTGCCGACAGCGACCAAACTCAAGGTGACAGGGATCAATTTATTTTCTGTAGGCGATTTCATGGGCGATGACAGCTGCGAAAGCATTCATTTTACCGACTCCGCTTTAGGTATCTACAAGAAACTGGTTATCAAGGCTAACAAGCTGATAGGCGCAGTGCTTTATGGCGATACGGCTGACGGCAACTGGTATCAAGAGTTGCTGGAGAAAGAAGAGTCTATTGCTGACATCAGAGACAGGCTGATTTTTGGTAAGGCTTATACAGCGCTACATGGTTAAAAGCGTTAACCGGAACCCGGCTTGCCGGCGGCGATGCGTTTCAGTTTCCCTACCGTCCAGACCACGAACTCCGGCATTGTGCCTTACAAGAGATTGCTAAAATGAATGACCGTAACATCATACAAACCACCTGCCCTTATTGCGGCGTAGGCTGCGGCATCAGCGCGCTGGTTAATGAGCAAGATCACCAGGTCAAAATCCTCGGTGATAAATCACATCCCGCAAATTTTGGCAAATTGTGTTCGAAAGGCTCGGCACTTGGCGAAACGGTTGAACTCAAAGGGAGATTATTACAACCCAAACTCTATGGCCGCGATGCCGGCTGGGCCGAAGCCCTGGATCTGGTTGCCGGCTCCTTTATCAACACGATTGAAAAATACGGCCCTGATGCCGTAGCTATTTATGGCTCCGGGCAACTGTTGACCGAAGACTATTATGTCGCCAACAAATTGATGAAAGGTTTTATCGGCAGCGGCAATATGGATACCAATAGCCGCCTGTGCATGTCTTCCTCAGTGGCTGGGCATAAACGCGCTTTCGGATCTGACACCGTGCCGGGTTGTTATGATGATTATGAACAGGCCGGGATGATTATCCTGATCGGTTCCAATACGGCCTGGTGTCACCCGGTCAGTTTTCAGCGTATTCGGGCTGCAAAAGAAGCCAATCCGGCATTAAAAATCGTTGTTATTGATCCCCGGCGCACTTCCAGCTGCGACATCGCAGATCTGCATCTGCCGCTCGCTATCGGCAGCGATACCATTCTGTTCAACGGCTTGCTCTTTTTCCTCAGTCAGCAAAACGCCCTGAATCAGGCGTATATCGACGCACACACCGAAGGATTTTCCGAAGCCCTGAATGCAGCCACTATCAGCTGTAACACTTTGGAACAGGTTGCCGCTCAATGTAAATTGGATATTGATGACTTGCAATGCTTTTATCAGTGGTTTGCCAGTCACGAAAAAGTCATGAGCCTGTACAGTCAGGGCGTCAATCAATCTTCATCGGGCACCGATAAAGTCAATGCCATTATCAATTGCCACCTCGCCACCGGACGCATCGGCAATCCCGGCACAGGGCCTTTCTCTCTGACCGGCCAGCCTAACGCCATGGGCGGCCGCGAAGTCGGCGGCTTATCAAATCAGCTGGCGGCACACATGGACTTTTCCAGAACTGACGACATAGAACGAGTGGCGCAATTTTGGGGCGCTGATAATATTGCCAGCAAACCAGGGCTGGCCGCTGTCGAACTGTTCGATGCCATTTACGACGGAAAAGTAAAAGCCGTATGGATCATGGGCACCAATCCGGTCGTCAGTTTACCTGACGCCGACAAGGCGATACAAGCGTTACAGCGCTGTGATTTTGTCGTCGTTTCCGACTGCATTGCCAAAACCGATACGACTGCTTTGGCGCATGTTTTGTTGCCCGCGCTGGGCTGGAGCGAAAAAGACGGCACCGTGACCAATTCCGAACGCTGCATTTCCCGCCAGCGCGCCTTATTCCATCCTGCCGGCGACGCCAAACCGGATTGGTGGATTATCTCTGAAGTTGCGCGGCGCATGGGTTTTGAACAGGCCTTTCATTACCGGAACGCCAGCGAAATTTTTCGCGAACACGCCGCGCTTTCAGGTTTTGAAAATAACGCCGGGCAAAGACTGCGCGATTTTGATATATCGACATTGGCCAAAATCAGTCAGCACGATTATGATCATCTGCAACCGGTTCAATGGCCTGTCAACCAAGCGTATCCACAAGGCAGAGCGAGGCTGTTTGATGATGGACAATTTTTCACCGCATCGGGCAAAGCTCAGTTTATTGCCATAGAACCCAGGCCACCGGTCAATTTGCCGGATAAAAATTACCCGCTGATATTAAACACCGGCCGGTTGCGTGACCAATGGCATACCATGACCCGCACCGCCATTGCCGCCAAGTTAAATCAACACAGACCTGAACCTTTTGTCGAAGTGCATCCAATTGATGCACAGCGCTACGCACTATTACCCAACACCCTGGCCGTAATCGAAAGCCAATGGGGTTCAATGATTGCGCGGGTGCAGATCACCGACAGCCAGCAGCAGGGCAATCTATTTGTTCCGATGCACTGGACCGGACAATATGCCAGCCGGGGGCGTATGGGCGCGCTTGTCAATCCCGTTGTAGACCCTGTTTCCAGACAACCTGAAAGCAAGCATACACCCGTTCTAATCAAGGCTTATCGGCCTGTCTGGCAGGGCTTTATCTTGTCGCGACGTGAACTGACTGTTACCGATTCTGAATATTGGGTCAAAATCAAAGGTGAGCAGTTTTACCGCTACGAACTGGCAGGTGAAACCCTGCCTGAAGACTGGCGCAGCAGCGTCAGAAAAAATCTGGGCATCATTACAGCCGAAAACGCCCAGTGGCAGGAATATCAAGATCCCGGCAAGGGCAATTACAGGGCTGCTCTGATTGTCGATAATCAGCTGGAAACCGTTATTTTTATTACTGCTGGCAACCATCTTCCAGAACGAAACTGGTTAACCAGCCTGTTTGTAAAGCCGCAAATAGAGACACGCGAGCGTATGGCCTTGCTTACAGGCATGCCGCCATTGGGTGTTCCTGATGTGGGAATTATTGTCTGCGCCTGTTTTAACGTCGGCGAAAAAACTATACGAGCGGCGATCAAGGAAAAAGGTTTAAAAACCCATCAGGAAGTGGGTATATGTCTTAAGGCGGGCACTAACTGCGGCTCCTGTGTTCCCGAGATTAAGGCTTTGTTATAAGCTGTTTGAATTATGAAAACAGTGTTGATTGATCTTTTTTCAACTGAGCAATACTCTCTTTGGGTACGTAAAAAACATTCTTGAAAATCCTGTTCATCACCAAGATTAACTGGCGAAATTTGTAAGCGTCATGATGAGAGTCCCCCTTTTGTTCAGAGGTGCACCAACTCTGTTCGTCGGATATTCGCAGTTCCACGCCTAGCGTATGCTGCTGTGTTTTCTTATCAATCTGGCTTCTCCTGGCGTAAATCGGTGTGCCCGGGATCATGATCTTATGCGTTTCAGCGTCCCGGTGAATCGGCAGTGAAAAGGCTATCTTGCATTGGAATTTTCTGTGGCCTAAAGACGAATGCTGGTTTTTTGCTGCATTCATACTCAGCGCTTCATAGAAGGTTTTCGCATTGGCAAGCAATTCCTGATCAGCGGGTGTCTCTATATGGCCAGCACTTTGTGAAAGACTGATCATCAATCTTCGCACCGCTTCTATCATGCTTTCCGGGGAGTCGAACAGGGTTTGGGTTATGGAATAAGAAGCCGTGTTTTCCTGGAGAATAACGCCTTTTTTTTGCAATGCGTGAAAAAGCTTCAGCGTGTCATTCTTGTCTTTCAGTATAAAGGTGATAGCAAGAATATCCCTGATGTCATAGGCTTCTCCTTCCAAATTTTTTCCTAATTTGGAAACCATGCTTTCCGGGCTTTTTAGTCTGGCTTTGATCTCAATAATATTGACCTGAACGCCATCCCCGCTATCGAAAATAAACCAGTTTTGTTGATCATCAAATGTTACCGAATCTTTCAATTTATGAAAAAAAGTCGAAATTTTAACGAATGCATTTTGTGCCGATTCGCTTACCGGAATGTGTTTCGGATTTTCCCAGTCGTAATTAAAAAGGTCATCGAGACTTCCATTTTCAGTTTCCAGAAAAAATCCCAACTGGGCATAATCATTAATATCCTGGCTCTCTTCTTCAATGGACTTGATCAAATATCCCATCTTCAGCAGGGAACAGGCTGTTTGCTGCCATTCAAGAGGGATAGTCATATTTTTACCCCGATAGCCATGGAACACAGCCGGATTCTTCCTTGAAGAAGCCAAAAGGAAAAGATGTCGCGGATCTTCATTGGCTATCTCTTTAAAGCCGTCATTATTCAAGATCGACTCTACCCGCTCAATCGCTAGCAGGTTGATCCGGTAGAGATCAGCGTTAACGGAACCCAAAGCGAAGAGTCCTTTTAATTGCGTCTTTACAAATGGGAACATCCAGTTAAAAAAATATTTGTAAGTTCTGTTAACATAGTTCTGTGCCCTTTCCTGTTCACTTTCCTGCAGTTCACCATTACCGATCATATCGAACCCGCGGTTATTCATCATTTTGCTCGCCTGCCTGAGCGCCGTTTGATAATTCTCCGCAGATAATAATAAATAAGGTGTCATCTCGGTTCTATCCAGGATTGAACCGAAAATTTCATGGTGTAATTCCTGCCTTGATGATCTCTGTTCCATATCCAATTCTCCGTATTACACTGCCTCAGGTGCATCGCCAAACACTGGCCTTATGCAATTAAAACCTTCTATTATAATCGAATTCTGGGGTCTAACTTTAGTTCTGTAGAGCGGGATTATATTTGATGTCAAAGACAAAACCCTGTCCCGAATTATTGCGCTTAACCCATCTTCGTGACATCCACTGTTCGGCGACAATTTTACAAAATCAATCGAAACTTACCCATCGATCAGGTTAAAATCCAGTCGCAGATTTTGGGAAAATCTTCCAAGTTGATTTGTGATAGAACTACTGGTAGATTTAGAAATAAACGATTCAAACCTGGAGGTGATATATGTCAACTGAAACGGTGAGGGTTATTGCGAGAGTCACTTCACTCCCCGATAAAGTTGAGGAACTTAAAACCTTATTGCTGAACCTGGTTGAACCCACGCGATATGAAAAAGGTTGCCTCAGCTATCAGCTACTGCAAGATAAAACCGACGCCGCTGAGTTCGTTTTCATTGAAGAATGGGCGGGCGATTTGGCTGAAAATGCCCACATGATGACGTCTCATGTGCAAGATACCTTATCGAAAGCGCAATCGTTGGTCGCCAAAGCACCTGATATTAGCAGATATGTGATTATTGGATAGCGGTAACAGCAATTACCGGCAGAATATCCCCCTACAACCCAATATCCGAGGTGTTCAATGAACGATATCATCATCTCCCAACCCTTTCACGGCTTGCTTGAAAAAGAAGGCCGCAGCCAGAGCAATTGGGGTCTGAGCCGCTCGACGAAACCGGCTGTCTATGTCGAACCCATTAGTTACGCTGATGTGCAGGCCGTGGTGCGCGATGCCCAGCGGTTTCCGTCGCCTGTCAATCCGGTAGGTTCGTTGCTATCCGTAACAGCCACTTTCGTCAATGACGGCGGGACGATGTTGTGTACGCGTAAACTCGATGACATTGTTGGCCTGGAAGTTGACCGCACAGGACGGCAGATCGTCCGGGTGCAGGCGGGATGTCGTCTTAAGAAGCTCAATATGTGGCTACAGGCGAAGGGTGTGGAAATCCCGTTTCAGGCGGAAATCGGCGAGGCTACCGTTGGCTCGGTTGCGGTCGGTGATACGAAGGAGTCATCATTGGACGGGGCGGGCTATTTTTCCGCCCATGTGGTCGGCCTGACTTTTGTCGATGACAAAGGCGAGCTTCGCACGTTGACTGACGATAAGGATGGGGTAGAGTTCTATGAGTTCAAGTGTTCGTTTGGGCTCTCCGGTATCGTTGTCGAGTGCCAACTCGAGGTCCGTCCAGCAACGCTGTGTCGGTCGGACCTATCGATTGAGGTTTTTCAGTCACCGGAAGAGCTTGCCCAGGGATTAATCGTCAAGCATGAGGCCTGCGATGCATTGTTTGCAGTGGTGTTTCTCCATCAATTGGCGAGTTTTATGGATGAGCGATACAAGGCGGGTTTAGGTTCCGTGACGCCCGCTTCGTCACAGCCAGCCTGCGATGAATTTCGCATCGCAAAGCGTTTGGCGGTCCAGCGCGGGTTTGAGGGGGTCGAAGTGCCGCAGCCCAAGGGGCTGGTTTATTCCCGCCATGACTTTGTCAATGAGTACTGGCGGCCATCTGCAGATGAGTATCGGCTCGACTTCCAATATTACGAGCATGATATTTCGCAACTCACCCATGTTATCGTCGAAACCTACAATTTCACCAAGGACTTTGAACAACAGACCGGTTTCACGCCGAACGGCTGGGCGACCTATTTTGTGCATCGTCCTGAAAAACAGAAGAAGCCGTTCGGTTTATATTCTGGAGGTCCCGGCATTTCTTTTTCGTTTGACCCAATCTGCTCCAACCCTGTTGACCCCGCTGGCAACAGTTCGCGCAGCAATACAATCAACTGGCGATTCACATGCTTGGCTGCAATGTCTCTCCGATCCAAACACAATGGCTGCAGCCTGGGGACGTAAAAATTCCGAAGAAGTTGGCACGCCCTCGCTTTACAACAAAGTACTATGAACAATTTCTCGACTAATTTACTCTGGTAAAATGAGCAATCTACGCATTGACGTTGACAAGGCACTGCGCCTAACCGCCATTCCGCAGCACTTCATAGCGACAGCTGATCTGTTCGTTAGGCTTCGTATCGTTACCGCCTTCCTGCTTCTAAATAAGGAACGAGCACAAAATAACTTAGGCAACTTCTGAAATTGTCGTGTCAGGAATGGCAACATAATTCCATTGCCCCAGATGTTTATCAAATACAATTCGCATTGATTCTTTAAACCCCTCCACAACTTTTCTACCCGTT
>JAGXGJ010000026.1 GCA_024636875.1 Methylococcaceae bacterium
ACTTTAAGACGCTATGGATTATATGTGCCATCGGAACTCTCGACAGCATAGCTGCCGGATTCAACCGCCGTTGCGGAAAACCGCATTACCGGTGGTGTGGGAGGGGGAACGGGCGCAATCCCGTTTCCTCGACCCGATCCTAACGTCAACCAGCCAGTTTTGCACTTGCCAACCGATTCAGGCTGATACCTTGCTCTGCCGCTTGCATCGCCAACGCGCGATGGACTTCAGGCGGAATACGAACCCTGAATTCGCCGCTTTAATGTTTCTCAGCCAGAGGCTCAGGTATGGTTTCGCCGCTGGCTTGCATATCGGCTACGGCTTCGGCAACCATTTGCTGAATGCCTGCCAATGCCGCTTCCTGGGTGGGCGCTAACCAAGACAGGGAAGGGAATTCGGTACACAACCCGATATGTTCGCCATCCTCCCGCGACCAGGTAAGGGAGTAGGTATAGTGATCAATAGTCATTTTTGCGCTCCTTCAACTTGTCGATGGCTAACAGCACTTGCCGGACCTGATAGGCCTTGGTTTTACCTTTTTCATTTTGGATGTTCACGCGGAGATCGACCGGCCAGTGTGTTTTGAATAAGGTATGGCTAGTACCGGATTGTCGTGGCTTCACTTCGCCTATTCCCGCGTGTTGACATGTCTGAAGCGAGTCACTAGACTGGCCTGGTAAAATTAACTGCTGTTATGCAGATTATGCACGGAATTTCTAATAAAAAATTTATGATAAGCGCTCCTGAAATTATTGGCTATATAGCGGCAACACTGACTACAGTCTCATTTTTGCCCCAAGCCATTTTGACAATAAAAACAAAAGATACCGAATCACTCTCATTAGGCATGTACAGCATGTTTACTCTGGGTGTGCTCTGTTGGCTGATTTACGGTATTTATATATCAGATGAAGCCATTATCTTTGCCAATGCCATCACCTTTGTATTGGCGGCATCCATACTTTCTTGCAAAATTTATAATGTAGTGTTTAAAAAAGGCTAGTGCAGCACCTATTTTCGTTAGTCATAGTGATTTGTTTGTAATATATTGATATTTATAAATATCATTGATAGCCTAATCGTCAATCCAAAATAGGTGCTGCACTAGGGTATAGCTAATAGTCTAATACTACTTAACCACATAATTAATCGCACGCAACAACTACTTGTGCGTGGATAGTATTTTCTGAAACAAATATACAAAAGGAGACATTAAAGAATGACTAATAAAGTCACTTTGACCCAGTTCATCATCGAACAGCAACGGGGGCTGCCGGATGCGTCCGGAACCTTCAGCATGTTACTCAATAATATAGTGACGGCGTGCAAGAAAATATCGCACCTGGTTAACCGGGGTAATCTCGTGGGTGTATTGGGTAGCGCTGAGTCCGAGAATGTACAAGGTGAAGTACAAAAAAAACTGGACATCATTACCAATGACATTATGGTCAATGCGCTGAACTGGACGGGTAATCTGGCGGGCATGGCATCGGAAGAAGTAGATGATATTATTAGTATTCCAGCGCAGTATCCCAAGGGCAAATATTTGGCATTATTCGATCCTCTGGACGGCTCTTCAAACATTGATGTTAATCTGGCTGTAGGTACTATTTTTTCCATTATAAGATGCCGTGAGGGTGTCGATCCTGCGCCTGAAGATTTTTTGCGCAAGGGCTCAGAGCAGGTCTGCGCGGGTTTTGTGCTTTATGGTCCGTCAACGATGATGGTCTTGACAACCGGACATGGCGTTAATGGCTTCACACTCGATCAGGACATAGGCGAATTTATCCTGACCCATCCAACTATGAGAATTCCGGAGGAAACCTGCGAATTTGCCATTAATATGTCAAACCAGCGTTTCTGGGAGCCGCCTGTGCAGCGTTATATTGATGAGTGTCTGCAAGGAACGGAAGGACCGCGCGAAAAAAACTTTAATATGCGCTGGATTGCTTCGCTGGTTGCCGAGGTTTACCGGATCCTGACGCGCGGTGGTGTATTTTTATATCCGCTCGATTCACGAGATCCTTCAAAACCCGGCAAACTGCGCATTTTGTACGAAGCGAATCCGATGGGCTTCATTATTGAACAGGCGGGCGGTGCTTGCTCTACAGGACGAGAGCGAATCCTCGATATCAAGCCGGCAGGCATTCATCAACGCGTCCCGCTGGTTTTGGGCTCGAAAAGCGAAGTTGAGCGCATTATGGCTTATCATCAGGAGGAATAGTGTTGATACATAGACTGTGGATTTTGGTATTTACCTGAAATAACCAGCAGCAATGTCGTCAATGTAATGATTAATTTCATCCGCTCTGTCTTCGCTATTTGCATACTACACAGGGTGATTATCAGGGTAAATTATTCACTTCTGATGCTTTATTGTAATCAACGCCGACACTGACAATAAAGCTGGTGGCTTCTTCAATATCCATGGCTGACTTTACTATTTTTGATTTATCGACAATCACAGTAAAGCCGGAGGTCGGGTTGGGTGAAGTAGGAACAAACAGTATATATTTATCATCGTATCTGTTAGTCACATAGGCAGGCACCCAAAGACCTTCTTTTGGGTATTCAATGTAAACCACTTCCTTGGCCATTGTCTGTTCTTGAGATGAAAACATATTGATAACCTTTTTAAGAACCCGGTAAACCGTATTCAGGAATGGAATTCTATCAATAACAAAGTCAAAAGCACTAATAACCCAAGAACGGCCTTTTTTGGCGATGGCGTTGCCTATCCACATCAAGATAATAAAACTGATTGCAAAAACCATAGCGGTATAAAGATAGTTATCCGAAAAACCGTAAACGACTTGAAATAATTCGGAAACCAGCCTTTTGACAAAAATAATAATTTGCAACACAACAACAATAGGAATAACCGCAAAGACGCCAATCAGGAAATCATTCAATAGCTTTTTAGTGAACTCGTTCATTTTTTTCTCCGTTGTTTATACCGAGTTAATCGTCAGCAAGCCATCTGATGCAAACAAGAATGCTGCTGTATTTTGACCAGTTCCTCAATCAGTAAAATACGCTTGAAGAAAACAGTTACATCATTATAAGCGAATTTGCGATAGATGCTTGAATGATCGAAAACACATCCAGAGCACAGATTCAATCTGGACAATGATAGCAATACTACTCTTCACTTAAGCTGAATTTTGTTCTCTTTGAATACTGGACGCTTGAAATTATGTAAAACTCAACCCCGCTAATACTCTGCCCGGTCGATAACGGCTTATACATTGCTTTATTGCGGCAAAATATAAAAATGCCGGGTGTTTTTAACTGTAACTAAAGCACCGGACGGTATATAATCGAATGTTTGATTCACTCATTTAGTAAATTCACACCGGAAGAAAACATGCTGGGTAAGCTGGTTAGATTTGTTGTAGGGAGCCGTAACGACAGGCTGATAAAGAAGAAAACGAAGCTGGTCAAGAGGATCAACGCTTTAGCTTCGGAATACGAAAAATTATCTGATGAGGCATTAAAAGCAAAAACTCAGGAATTTCGTGATCGTCTGACGCAAGGCGAAAAACTGGATAACCTGATTCCTGAAGCGTTTGCCGCAGTCAGAGAAGCCTCATCGCGAGTCTTTGGCATGCGTCACTTTGATGTGCAACTGATAGGCGGCATGATACTTCATGACGGTAAAATTTCTGAAATGAAAACCGGTGAAGGTAAAACCTTGATGGCGACCTTGGCCGCCTATTTGAATGCCTTGCCGGGACGCGGTGTACATGTTGTTACGGTGAATGACTACCTGGCCAAGCGCGATTCCGAGTGGATGGGCAGGCTTTACGCTTTTCTGGGGATGACAACGGGAGTCATCATCAGCCAAATGGAACATGCGCCAAGACGTGAAGCTTATGCGGCAGACATTACCTATGGCACAAACAACGAATTCGGTTTTGATTATCTGCGTGACAATATGGCTTTTAGCCTGGAGCAAAAGGTCCAGCGCGATCTGAGCTTTGCCATCGTTGATGAGGTGGATTCAATTCTTATTGATGAAGCAAGAACACCGCTGATCATTTCCGGACCAACTGAAGAAAGCACTGAAATCTATATTAAAGCCAATGAAATCATACCGTTTTTGACCAAACAGGAAAGCGAAGACCAGCCTGGCGACTATACGGTTGATGAAAAGATACGTCAGGTATTTTTGACCGAAGCAGGTCATGAGCGCGTTGAACGCTTGATGCTTGAACACGGTTTAATGGCGGAGGGAACCAGCCTTTATGATGCAGCAAATATTCGCCTGATGCACTATCTGAATGCGTCCTTACGCGGGCATGTATTATTCAAGAAAGACGTTGATTACATCGTCGCAAACAATGAAGTTATTATCGTTGATGAATTTACCGGCCGGATAATGCCTGGACGGCGCTGGTCTGAAGGACTGCATCAGGCTATTGAAGCGAAAGAGCATGTCACCATTAACAGTGAAAATCAGACACTGGCTTCAATCACCTTTCAGAACTATTTTCGCCTTTACGAAAAGCTTTCAGGCATGACCGGCACTGCCGATACTGAAGCGTTTGAACTGAACAAGATTTATGGTCTTGAAGTCGTCGTTGTTCCAACGCATCGCCCGATGATACGCAGAGATTTGGGCGATGTGGTTTACCTGACCACTGATGAGAAATATATTGCTGTTGCGAATGATATCAAAGACTGCGTCAGTCGCGGACAGCCTGTTTTAGTGGGAACTACCTCCATTGAAAATTCCGAACGGCTTTCCGCCTTGCTAAAAAAACAGGATATCAAACACGAAGTGCTTAATGCCAAACAGCACGAACGTGAAGCCCAAATTATAGAACAGGCTGGTATGCCGGGCGCAGTCACTATCGCTACCAATATGGCGGGACGTGGCACTGATATTGTGCTGGGCGGCAATCTGGATGCGGAACTGAGGGCTCTAGGCGAAGATGCCAGTGATGCTGAACAGGAAAAAGTACGCGGAGCCTGGCTGGATAGGCACAATCAGGTACTTGCTACCGGCGGTTTGCATGTTATCGGGTCAGAACGCCATGAATCGCGCCGTATTGACAATCAATTAAGAGGCCGCTCCGGCCGGCAGGGCGACCCTGGTTCGACACGTTTTTACCTGTCCCTGCAGGATGATTTGATGCGTATTTTTGCGTCGGACCGTGTCGCTGGCTTGATGAAGAAGCTGGGCATGGGTGATGGCGAGGCTATAGAGCATCCCTGGGTAACCCGGTCTATTGAAAATGCGCAGCGCAAGGTTGAAGGACGCAATTTTGATATTCGTAAAGAAATCCTGGCTTATGATGATGTCGCCAATGATCAGCGTAAAGTTATTTACGCTCAACGCAATGAACTGATGGCGGCCACAGAAATTTCCGATATCATCACGGCCATACGCAAAGATGTCGTCAATAATGTGATTACCCAGTATATCCCGCCAAAAACCATGGTCGAGCAGTGGGATATCTCAGGTCTGGAAGAGCATCTGCATCAGGAATTTAATGTTAAAATTCCCGTACAAAAAATGCTCGATGAAGATCACAAGCTGCAAGAAGCGTCCTTGCGCACTCGCATCATCGATATTCTGGAACAGAACCACAAAGAGAAAGAACAGCAGATCAGTAAGGAAGTATTACAGCATTTTGAAAAGTCAGTCATGCTGCAAGTGTTGGATACCAGCTGGAAAGAGCATCTTGCGGCGATGGATTATTTACGTCAGGGCATCCACTTTAGAGGTTATGCGCAAAAAGATCCCAAGCAGGAATACAAGCGCGAAGCCTTTGAAATGTTCACCAGTCTGCTCGAACATATCAAATATGAAGTGATCGGGATTCTGTTCAAAGTTCAGGTCCGTCAGGAAGAAGATGTTCATGCCATTGATGAACAAATGCAGGCGCCCAGAGAAATGCGCTTTGAACATGCGGCAGCACCGGCTCTGGATGCGGCGCCGGTTATTGCCGACGAAGAAAAAAAGGTACCAGAACAACCATTTGTCCGGGCAGGCCATAAAGTTGGCCGTAATGACCCCTGTCCTTGCGGTTCAGGCAAGAAGTACAAGCATTGCCATGGCAAATTAAGTTAAGTGACGATGATACTTGAAACCCGATTCCGTTTATCCTTCCCGAAGGATGAATTCGCTGAAATTTTAGCGTGTCCTTACCTTAGGTGATTGATTCAACAAACCTCGAACATTAACAACGACCAGATGGGTGAGCAGTACTACGCTATGAATCAATCATATTGGGCTGTGTGCCTTTGGCATCAGTCTGTATGCTCATCCATTTGCACCTTGCCTCGAAAAACGAGATACTGATAGCCGCTATAAACCAGCATCACGGGAATTAAAAGACCGATAGTCGAGAGCATAAATATTAATGTCCTGCTCGAAGATGCAGCTTGCGTCAATGTAATCGAAGCAGGAATCATATAGGGATAACAGCCGATCGTGACCGCGGTAAAAGAAGCCAGAGTAATGATGACACTCCAGAAAAAGGCCATTACTTCAAAACGCCTGCGTAATGCCCGCATCAACATGAACAAGGCAAATGCAGCCAAAATAAGAAAAAAATTCATATAATAACCTGTTTCACTATCCGCCCAGCGAGCAGCAAAATAATGATCTGACCGGGATGCCCAGATAACTACCGCAATCAGAATAATTATTTCCACAACGGCGGCTGCATGGGATTGACGAATACTTATCCGCTGAATCGCACCTTCGGTCTTCATCATTAAATAGGTTGCGCCCAGTAAGGTATACCCGGTCACCACGCCTAATGCAACCAATGCAGAGAAGGGCGTAAACCATCCCCAGACATTACCCTGATGATCGCTCTCGATAAGGCCCAGTCCGCTAATCAAGCCACCAAAAGCAATTCCCTGGGCCAAACTCGCCAACAAGCTGCTGTATCCAAACGCCAGATTCCAGGGGACTGTATTCCGGGCGTGATGACTGAATTCAAATGCGACACCACGAAAGATAAGGGCGAATAACATGACCATGACCGGAACATACAGCGATTGTAGCGCGATTGCATAAACCAGAGGAAAGGCGCCAAATAGTGCACCGCCTAGCAATACCAGCCAGGTTTCATTCGCATCCCAGATACTTTCAAGACTCGTCATCATGATAGCGCGATGCTTGTCATTCCGCGTAAAAATGGAAAGAACGCCTACCCCGAGGTCAAAACCATCCAGAACGACATACAAAAAGAGCATCAGGCCTATAATAAAAAACCAGATATTGGCGAGCAGACTATGAATTTCATTGTCCATATCCCGTGACCTCCAAATCGTTATTAACAGAGCTCGAATGTAATTTCATGACGGCGGCATCAGTGTCAAATCGGGTCCTTTCCGGATAATGCGGGCGGCAAAAATCAGAAACAAAATAAAAAGAATGCTGTAAATGACGACAAAAGCAATCAGACTGACCGCCACAACAGACACCGGAAGCGTCGATGCTGCATCGCGGGTTCGTAACAGGCCATAGATTACCCAGGGTTGCCGGCCAACTTCCCGTACAATCCAGCCGCATTCCGTGGCCAGATAACCAAGCGGAATTGAAGCTATCCATGCACGCAGCAGCAAACGATTATTGCAAACAGACCCGGATGATAATTGCCCCTTAAGCCAGGCGGCCAATGTCCACAACATGAGACCCAAAAATGCTATCCCGCACGCTACCATGATCCTGAAGCTATAGAAAATCAGCGCAATTGCAGTCGGCTGGTCAGCCTTCGGAAATGATGTTAATCCTTGTACCTGACCGCGCTGGTCGCCGGTCGCCAGTAAACTCAAACCGTTCGGGATAGAGATGGCCCAATCGTTTTTTTGTTCCGTCTGGTTGGGCCAGGTCAGCAGATTCCAGGCTGCCCCTTTGCCTTCCTGATTTGTCGTCCAGTGCGCTTCGATAGCAGCGCCTTTTGCCGGCTGGTTTTCAAATACCTCCCGGCCACTGCCGTGGCCCAGAGATATTTGAATCGGTACAACAAAAATCGCACCTATCAAGGCGAGCTTAAAGGACTTAAGAAAAAAATCCGTGTTTCTTCTTTTTAAAAGATACCAGGCGGATAATCCACCGATAACGAAGAGACTGGTCACCAGGCAGGCAAACCACATGTGTAAAACTCCCCATGGCATGTTCTTGTTAAAGATCGCCTCAAAATAGCTGTCCACTACAACCCTGTTATTTTCCATATGAATGCCGGCCGGCGTTTGCATCCAGGAATTGGCGACCAGAATCCAAAAGGCAGAAAACGATGCCCCTAGCGCCACCATACCGGTAGCTAACAAATGAATGAACGGGGGAACTCGCATCCATCCGAACAGCATAATCCCGAGAAATCCGGCTTCCAGCATAAATGCCATAGCGCCTTCGTAACCCAGGATATTGCCGAAGAATTCTCCCGTCACCATGGAGAAGCGGGACCAGTTGGTGCCAAACTCAAACTCCAGGGGAATGCCGCTGATAACGCCCACCGAAAAATTAAGCAAAAATAACCTGGACCAGAATCGCGCATGCCGGTAATTGTCAACATCGCGGGTTTTCAGCCATAAAAATTCAAATACCACCAGGATAAGCGATAGTCCTACTGTCGTGAGCGGCCATAAGATGTGAAACATGGCGGTAACAGCAAATTGCAAGCGCGACAAAATCACCGGGTCTTGTAAGATTTCCATAAGTACGTATCACCTGTTCGATATTACATTCTGAATAGAACCGCAGCATCTCTGGTATTGTTAATTTTTGGTGGTTAAGAAACCATAAAACAGAGCACTTAATTGACAGAATTTGAATGAAAGGACGAATAATAGTTCAAACCTTACATTAGAACGGCCTTTTTATAACAAATACCCAATCCGTCATAAATGATCGGCTTGTCTGGCGTGATTGGAGGGCACTTAAAAATGGGAGCTGCGATATATCCTATAAGTTATACCTCATAAATTCAGGTTCAAACTCGATTGAGCATAATCAAATTGATAAAAGATAAACAAACGCGGCTTTATCTTTTCAATAAAAATTATGCCTGTCTGCGTTGCAAAAGTTGAAAAATATCCACTTCAATAGAGGCAAATGCAACTATCCACAGCATCGCATCGTAAACATCCAGCCATGCCGCTTGCCAGGCCCAGGCAATCACCATACCAATCAGACCGGCAAAAACAGCTACCGTTGCCAACCAATAGCTTTCCCGGTATTTGAGTACCTCATCCGGCCAGCGTACTTCCAGCTCAAGCAAAGCAATCAATGTGAACCAGAGCGCAGAATTGACTACGTCCAGCCATTCATTATCATGAACATAACTGACAAACACCAGCGCAATAACTACGATCAAGACGTAGCGTACTCCATGTAACTTGTTTTCATTCAGCGGAGTGGCGCCGTTAGCCTCCAGTTCATAAAGCACCAGCAACACCAGCCAGGCCATGGCATCGACAGCACTTGTCATCGTATCGGCAATGGCATAGACAAGCGCGTTAAGCGTTATCAGTCCCGCGATGGCTAATTTGAACCTGGGGTAAGGAATGGATAAGAAATATTTGAACATACCTTAAAAATATATAAATACATGAAAAAAGTTACATGCCAAGTTTGTAACTCAGCACATAAAATATCAAAACTGTAATGTTAAGTTTCTCGATACTCGAAATATTTTGAACATAATAGCTAATAATAGATATACTGCTAAGGCAAAAAACACTTGCGCATGACAAAGATAAATGACTATTTCCCCGCAAATTTAATTCATTGTTTGTTTAGAGATTTTAATTTAGCTCTGTGTCGCGTTAAAACCAGGCAATAATTTGACTCTTGTGGAATTTATGTAAAACTGGATAAAACTTATTTTATTCCAGATTTTTTTATTTTCCATCACCCCATTTATGACATTTAAAAACCTTTTGTATATTATTTTTATGACTCTCAGTACAATAGCTCTGGCAAATTCAGCATCAGAAAAAAAACTGCCGCCCTGTCGGGATAGCCCTAACTGTGTTTCCAGTCAGGCAGAAGATGTCAAGCATTATATCGAACCCTTTAAAATCAGTGATTCCCCTGAAAAAGCATGGAATGCCTTAAAAAAAGCCATTGACAACCATAGCCGCATGGTGATTACTCATGAAACTGATGGTATGCTCCATGCCGAGGCAACCAGCCTTGTTTTTGGTTTTGTTGATGATATTAACGTGATACTTGATACTAAAACGAATCTCATCCATATTCGTTCATCGTCTCGCACGGGTCATAGCGACTTCGGGGTTAATCGCAAACGAATCGAAGCGCTGCGCTTGCAACTGCAAAAAGCTCATGTGATAGATTGAATAGCCTCCATCAGCAGGACCCATTGACTAGAAATTCACAAGCTGTTGCCCCAGTGCTGTAAATGGCCTCGTACGCGTACGCAAGCTCTTTGTTTGTCTTCCGTCGTGATTTGCGAGTGCATGACAATACGGCGCTTAATGAAGCTTTACGTCTTTCCGGACAGGTGCTGCCCTGCTTTATTTTTGATCCCAGGCAGATAGAGCCCCATCCCTATCAGAGCAAACCGGCACTGCTATTTATGTTGCAGTCCATTAGCGATCTTCAGCAGCAGTTGCAAACAGCAGGCGCCAGGCTTGGTCTTTATCATGCTTTGCCCGAGCAGGTTATCCGCAGTGTGTTTGAGCAACAGCACATACAAGCCGTATTTATCAACCGCGATTACACCCCTTTCAGTCGGCGGCGTGATGAAGCGTTGGCTGAAGTCTGCCAGGAATTGGGAATAGCATTGCACACTCTGCCTGACGCATTGCTCACCGAACCCGAACAGGCAGTGAAAAGCGATCAAACGCCTTATAAGGTTTTTAAGGCATTTTATAATAATGCCAGACACAACCACACTCCCTTGCCGCAAGCCTTAACAAGCAAGAACTTTTTGTCTCCAGCGCCTGATTTTACAGTTGACCGGCTTGTTAAATTGTTAGCCGTTTCAAAACCGGCTGTCATTCAAGGCGGGCGTAACCACGCTCTCGCTAGTCTCGACCAGCTCAATGAGTATGCGGATTATCAGAATACACGTGACTTTCCTGCGCTGGATGCGACCAGCAAACTTTCCGCGCATCTGAAATTTGGTACGTGTTCAGTACGGGAAGTTTACTATGCAATCACTGAGCAACTCGGCAGCGAACATCCCTTGCTGCGGCAATTGTACTGGCGCGATTTTTTCACCCATA
Organism: Methylococcaceae bacterium; assembly: GCA_024636875.1. Taxonomy (GTDB): domain Bacteria; phylum Pseudomonadota; class Gammaproteobacteria; order Methylococcales; family Methylomonadaceae; genus JAGXGJ01. The sequence continues at coordinate 11,215 of JAGXGJ010000026.1, forward strand.
TCGCTTATCATTTTCCACAGGTTTTCGAACGGCCGTTTCTGGAAAAGTTTGCTAATCTGCACTGGGATAACAACCGCGATTACTTTCAAGCCTGGTGCGAGGGCAAAACCGGTTTTCCCATTGTCGATGCCGGAATGCGTGAATTGAATACCACCGGCTTTATGCACAATCGTTTGAGGATGATAGTAGCCTCTTTTCTGGTCAAGGATTTTCATATCAGCTGGCGTTGGGGCGAGCGTTATTTTGCCCGGCATCTGGTCGATTATGATCCCTGCGTCAATAACGGTAACTGGCAATGGGCCGCATCAACCGGCTGCGATGCCCAACCTTATTTCAGGCTATTTAATCCCTGGCTACAGCAACAAAAATTCGATCCCGACTGCCGGTATATTTATCATTGGATACCTGAACTGCAAGACTTTCCAGTCAAAATAATTCATCATTGGGATAAACGACACAAAGCTTGCAGTTATCCCGCACCGATTATTGATCATGCCCGTGAAAGCCAGATAACCAGACAAAGGTTTAAGGAATCAATATCATTAAAGCGAGATATTTTTTCCTGACTGACACTGGCCTATTCTGGTTACGCTGATTGATGGCTTTCCTGTCTGGTTTTACCGCTCACACCTGACAGAGCCGGGCGGCCGATAAAATAGCTTTAACATTTCCCCTGTTTTTTGTATTATCCCAATATTGCTAGGTGTATACTTCAACACCATACCTATAATAATTCAGCAAACACGGGGTGAAATAAATGACTGAAAAGACGGAAAGCAAGTACCTGATCAACCTTGAAAAACATTTCGCCAAAGATAACCCCGTATTACTGAAAGCAGCAAAAGTTTTTCATGACCTTGATCAACTTGAATATGATCTGGGACTTATCGAAATGGACGAAACGACAGCTTGTAACTGCTCATGGTGGCCAATTATCAGCATGATTGGAGGCAACTCTACCGCCAAGTCAAGATTCGTTAACAGCTATCTGGGTACACAACAGCTGCTTTCCGGCATTCAGGCATCAAGCCACAAATTTACTGTCCTGTTGCATAATCAGGCCAGCACCTCGGCAACTTTGCCCGGTACAGCGCTTGATGTGGATTTCCGCTATCCGTTTTATCAAATCAGCAAAAGAATTGAACAGCAGCAGAAAGGTGAAGGCAAACGTATTAATTCTTACCTGGAATTAAAAACGATTAACAGCGAACGTTTAAAAGGCAGGCTGTTCATCGACTCCCCTAATATCAGCTCTTTGCCAGGCAATCCTGTTGCTGCACTACTGACAAAACATATTATCGAAAACTCTGATCTGGTTTTTGTTTTTACCGATGTGTTTGAGTCGCCCACGCCAATGCTCGATGACTTGATACAAAATATTACCGTGCACCAGGATGCCAACAAATTTGTTTATCTGATCGATGAACCTATAGCAACACTGAATCCAGCCAAAACCAATGAAATCATTTCTTCGTGGCAAAGAAAGCTGTCTGCACTGGGCTTGAATACCGGACAATTCATAGTCCTGCCTAACCAGCAAATCAATATCAACCCTCAAAATCAATCCGATTTTACCGAAATAGATCAGCGGCTTGCTAATGTGGCACATGACCGTACCTACCGGGTTCTGGACACGCTGGAAAAAAACATACGTCAGATTGATAACGCCGTCATACCGGAAGTCAAAACCGGCATCGCATTATGGAAAGAGCGCGTCAACATGTCCAGCCTGATTGTTCTTGCGTTTATTGCTATTCTTGTTGTTTTTGCCGAAATTCAAATAGGAGTTTTGGATTTGTTAATTGACCCCATCATTGGGCCGATAGTACTCGGCATCCTGGTGGCATTTATGGTGCCCATACACCTGCTGGTCAGCAGACTACAGGCCAAGTTGATCATCAACAAGCTGAATGGCCGGCAAAAAGAACTGCATTTAATGGAAAATCTTGCCAACCTTTTTGAAAGAAATCTGACTGTTACGCGCATGCTGCTGCCGATTACTGAACCCGTTGGCTGGAACAAGAAAACCAGGGCCCGCTTAACTCAGTTGTCCGAAAATACTAAAGAACTTGTGCAATTAATGAATGACAGTTTCAGTACCTATAATGAACAACCCAACACAGACTATTCAGATCCACTGCATTTATAGAAAAAACAATAGAACATAAAGATGTCTTAGTCGATAAAACCCGCATGAATCGTCCAGATCAATCATGTCAACAATAGAAATTTTAAGACAATATTTACCCTTATGCTGGTTCAAACACAATCCGTTTGAGTTAACAAGGTCAACAAGCTTTTTCAGAGCAAATCTGGTGTTCTATTTTATTGTTGAATATGTCTTGCAGGCTAATATGACGGATGATCCATTCGAATCATTTATTGAAGTAGGCATGGAAACAATGCTGACGCTTCTGTTCATTGGCCTTGTTCTGGTGTTAAACAGGACCTTGTATGTCTACATACAAGTAACTACAGCAATAATATTTTGCGCAAATATAGTCTCACTTTTCATCTTCCCGGTATTAGTCTGGCTAACCATCAGCGAAGATATTTTAAGCTATTATCTTCTTGGTCTGCTTTTCTTTTGGGAATTTATGATAGTAGCCTACATTCTCAAAAAGGTACTCTCTATCAATCTTCCCGCCAGCTTGGCCTTAGCGGTGTTCTATTTTATAGCGACCTATATGGCCGCTTTTGCCCTGGGGCAATTGTTAATGTAAAACAACGAATGCTAACAGTTAGGCATTGAGATACTGTGTAATCAAATTTTGCAACTGATCTTTATCCAACTGCTGATTATCCACCTTAAGATAAGCGACAGCCTCATCGTAGCGCAAAGTAACTTCTTCTACACCGATGATCTTAAGCATACCGGCAACAAATTCGTTGGCATCCTGTTCGCCAAGGCTTTCCAATGAAATAAGCAAATTCGCCCAATAACGTGGCGTTTTCATACTTAATGACATCAAAAACCAGCTCAATGCTGCCGCCGCGCATAATAAAAACACCCCGGCTGCACCAAATTCGCCATAACACCAGCCACCTACCCCGCCGCCAATACCGGCGCCCAAAAACTGACAGGTCGAATAAATACCCATCGCTGTCCCTCTTAAATCACCAGGCGCGGTCTTGGAGATTAATGAGGGCAACGTTGCTTCCAGCAAATTAAACCCTGTGAAAAACAGCCAGAGAAAGCCAATTATTCCGGGCAGCGTATTATGAAACTGCATTAAGCCCAAATCAGCAAAAACCAGTACGGCAACAGCGCCGATAAAAACCGGTTTCATCCTGCGTTTTTTTTCCGCCAGAATAACAAACGGAATAATCGCGGCCATAGAAAAAATAAAGACCGGCAAATAAACCTTCCAGTGCTCCGCAGGTAATAAACCGGCATCGCGCATTAACAAGGGGACGACAACAAAACTGGCGGTTAAAATAGCATGCAGAATAAAGATACCGTAATCAAGCCTTAATAAGTCAGTACTTTTTAATATATTTAAAAATTGTCCAGGAACAAGTTCTGCGTCGCGATGTTTTTTAGATTGTTGCGGATCCGGCACCTTGTAGAGAATAACCCAGATAGCCAGCAAGGACAGTCCCGCAATCAGCCAGAATATCCCATGCACGCCGACTAGTCCCGCAATCACGGGGCCTGCGGCAATCGCAACACCAAACGATACGCCGATGCTGAGTCCGATTAACGCCATCGCTTTGGTGCGATGCACCTCCTGAGTCAAGTCTGCTACCAAAGCCATAATCGGCCCGGCTATTGCGCCTGAGCCTTGTATCGCTCGCCCCAATAATACACCGTAAATGCTGTCTGAAACTGCGGCAACGACACTGCCAATCAAAAACAGCATCAAGCCAATAACAATAATTTTTTTTCGGCCTACCCGGTCAGACATTAAGCCAAAAGGGATTTGCAATATCGCCTGACTGATGCCATAAATACCAATGGCCATCCCGATTAATGACGGTGTTGAACCTTCAAGTTGTTCGGCGAATAATGACAGCACCGGCAAAATCAAAAACAGGCCGAACATACGCAAGGCAAAAATACTTGCCAGGGACCAGGTGGCGCGTTTTTCCAATGATGTCATCGAACTTGTAATATCCTGCATTTGTGTCAAAACCGCTTACTCCTTTGCATCCAAAATTTAAAAAATAAACTTGAAGTTGAGCATCATTATTTTATTTTGATCGCTCAAAATAGTCTGTGGTTCACTACCAAGATTGTGAAATATTTCTATATTTATCCTGAAAAAAATTAACACATAGAACACAGCATTTTCAATATATTGAATAATTAATCTTTATGGTAAAAATATTTATTACAGGAGATTTATTCACAACCTCTGCCACATTAGGTGATACCGGTCTAATAATGCGGAGGCACTTCCTCAATATTTTCAGCAGCACCACCCTCAGCGGATAAACTTTTAATGCGCTCATTAAGCAATCTGCATGTAGCTTCCAGGCGATCAATTTGTTGCTGCTGCTGACTGACTATCTTGTTCAATGTTTGCAGCAAATCTTCCTGATAAGCTGTTTTTATTTCCAGCTCAATTATTCGATCATCATTCATAAGGCGGTTTAAATAACTTTTGAAAACTGTTGCTGTTGTTTTTGCACCAGATACTTATCGAATACCATGCAGATATTGCGGATCAATAAACGCCCTGCGGGTAATACGTGAATGGCTTCGGCTGATACCGTAAGCAAACCATCGGCTCGCATCGGCGCCAGTGCATGAAGTTCGTTGGCAAAGTAACCGGCAAAGTTGATGGCAAATTCCTGTTCGATGACCGCATAGACCAAATCAAAGTGGCAAATCAATTGGGTAATCACGGCACGGCGTAACTTATCGTCACCATCCAGCTCAAATCCTTTAAAAACAGGTAGTTTATTTTGACTGATCAGCCGATCGTACTCGTCCAGTTCTTTTACATTCTGAATATACGCATCCCCTACCCTGCCTATGGATGTAATGCCCAAGCCTATGAGGTCACATTCCGAATGTGTTGAATAACCTTGAAAATTCCGATACAGATGCCCTTCTCGTTGGGCAATAGCCAGTTCATCATCAGGCCTGGCAAAATGATCCATACCGATATAGACGTAACCGGCTTCAGTCAGCTTAAGACCTACCATTTGCAATATATCCAGCTTAACATCGGCGCTTGGCATGTCGGCATCATTAATCTGGCGCTGGGTTTTAAACCGGGTCGGCATGTGGGCATAATTGAAAATCGAAAATCGATCAGGTGCGGCTGTCAGTATTTTATCGAGGGTGTTGGCAAAGGTTGCTACCGTTTGCAACGGCAAGCCGTAGATTAAATCAACATTGGTTGAGCGGAAGCCTTCTGCACGCGCGGCCTCTAAAACACTAAAAGTCTGTTCTTCAGTTTGAATGCGATTGACGGCTTTTTGCACCGCGGGATCAAAATCCTGCAAACCTAAACTAATCCGGTTAAATCCCAGTTCACGCAATTGTTTGATAGTCCGGGAATGGGTTTCTCTTGGATCAACTTCTATCGAGTATTCACCACTATCATCATCTTTTAGCAAAAAATGCTGCCGGGTTGCCGCCATTATTTGTTGCATTTGCTCGTAGCTTAGAAAAGTCGGTGTACCACCACCCCAGTGCAGTTGATTGACAATCCGGCTGGAATCAAACAAATCGCCTTGCATGGCAATTTCCTTGCACAGATTCTCCACGTAAGGTTCGGCATGTTTGCGGTTTTTAGTAATGATTTTATTGCAGGCGCAATAAAAACAAACGGTATCACAAAAGGGAATATGAAAATACAGCGACAAGGGCCCGCCTGCGGCATTGGATTTCGCTATCTGCCGGCGATATTCCTTATCGCCAAAGCCTTCGTGCAACTCCAGTGCCGTTGGGTAAGAGGTATAACGCGGTCCGGCCTTATCATAACGATTGATAAGAGCGAGGTCGAACTTGATCGATTGATCCATCATTTCACTTTTCCGTTAATGACAATTTTGTGGTTGTTTTTATCTGATATATGAACCTGGTCAATAACGCCGATCAAATCACCTGGCTGTGATATGGCATTACCGGACTTGGAAATACGCGCCAGTAATTTAACTTTGGCAAATTTTGATAATTTCATGTTTGGCATCATCGCCATCGCATCATTCAGGCTGACGGTCAACGGCAAATCGGAGACTTGTTTGCGAACGATGGCTAAAGGCATTTTGGGGCCGGATAGCGCTTGAGCATAAATAAAAACGGTATCGCCGGGGTTGGCCGATTTTTGCAACTCCGGGGCTAAACTGACCTGCACATCAATAACAACACCCGGAGCATTGGTTGGTTGTGTAACTTCGGGCTCAACTGCGGCTTGAGGCGCCTCGCTTTCAATTTTAGCCAGTAAGCCCTGAATTTCTTGCTGGGCATCCGATCCCGGCGGCAATAACGCGTCCAGTTTTTTCCATAATTTTACTGCTGCAACCGCATCACCTTGTTGCGCTTTTGCCATGCCGCCCAACCATAGAGCGTTCATATTGTCAGGTTCCAGAGCCAGGGCTTTAAATATTAATTCCGTGGGTTTTCCTGCCAGATTCTTGCCATTGGCATAAGCGATAGTATCTGCATAAAGCAACATGACTTCGGCTTGATCACCTAACAATCGATAGGCATTGGCAAACGCATCAACCGCTTTAGGATAATCTTCCAAAACTTTATAGGAGCGGCCCAGCATCAACCAACCTTGAGCATCATCAGGGTTGGCTTTCATCTTCTCGGCCAAACCATTAACCATTTTATTAATTTCTGCAAGCTTGAGTGTATCCGGATCGACCGCCATTTCAGCGCTGTGGCTGATGGCTTGAGAATTGCCCAGGGTCAGATAAAGCGACCCCGCCAGCAAAGGCACACCTATAACCAGCAGATAAACCACCCACCTGCCCTGACTTTGTGCTGAACTTGCATGGCTTTTTATGTCGAGGTCATCACTCAATGCCTGTTCAAGATCGGCCAACTGTGCATCATACTGCGCCTGGCTTAGTCCACCTGATCGTCTGTTTTCTTTCAGCTCTGCCAAGCGATGCTGCGCAATCAGTATGTTGCGCTGATCGAGGTCAGAATCCTGAACAGTTTGTTTGCGCCATAACGGCGGCACGATAAGCAGAAATGCGATTAATATCAGGACACTGACAATCAGCAAAAATAGCATATTCACGAGGGATCACCTTTTTCCAGCAAACTGCGGATTTTTTTCTGCTTTTCAACATTTATTTCCAAAGCTCCAGCTTGGGAATGCAGATTGGCGGCGGCTTTTTTCCGCCGGATAAAGAAAAACACCGTGATTAAGCCTATTAATAAAAAAACGACCGGTGCTATCCAAAGTATGCTGGTTTTTCCCTTGAAGGGCGGCTTATATAAAACAAAATCGCCGTATCGATCGGTCATAAACCGGATAATTTCTTGTCTGGATTTTCCCTGCTGCAGCATCTCATAGACCTGCCGTCGCAAATCCCCGGCCAGTTCAGCGTTTGAATCGGCTATGGTTTGATTTTGACACACCAGACAGCGCAGTTCCCTGGTCAAAGTCTCGTAGGTTTCTTGCTGCTTCGGATCAGACAACTGACGAGTGTCGACTGCGTAACTGCTGCAGGACATCATCAACAGAAAAATAGTAAATAAACGCTTCATTAAGGTTCAGCCTGTAATTGGGCAATTAAAGGGAGTAATGTTTGCTGCACATCTTCAGACGTAACAGGCCCTGTATGTTTGTGACGAATCAGCCCTTTTTTATCAATGACAAAGGTTTCGGGCACACCATAAACACCATAGTCGATACCGATACGTCCATCCTGATCCATAATGCTGACGTTGTAGGGATTACCCAAGGTATCCAGCCAGTTTTTAGCATCATTCGGTTCATCCTTGTAATTCAAGCCGACAATAACAACAGCGTGCTGTTGGGCCAACTGATTAAGAACCGGATGTTCGGCACGGCAGGACACGCACCACGATGCCCAGACATTAAACAGCCAGACCTTGCCGGTTAATTCGGCGGGCGTTAATTTTTCTTCTGGCGCGCCAAGCTTGGGCGCAGAAAATACCGGCGCGGATTTATTAATAAACGGCGAAGGAATTTCACCGGGTTTAAGGTTTAAGCCCAGCGCCAGAAACGCCGCCATTATGATGAATAAGAGTAAGGGGATGATGTATTTAAGCATTATGTTAATTTTTATGGCATTTCGTCTTCTAATAACGATTTACTCTCGGGCGTTTTATCCAGCAAAAATATTTGCAAGACAATTTATCAATTACCATATAGATTTCACATTATAAAGCGGCATTGCTTCATCTTTACAAACCAATATCATGTTTTCAATGACTGATTGTGCTATTAATAATCTATCAAACGGGTCTTTATGATAAAAAGGCAGTTAGCTGACGAATAAAGCATATTCAATAGTAATTGGCAAAACTTCTATGCCATTCTCCCAGATGAGCTGTTTTAAATTTTGTATGGATATTTGCATTTCAAGTTTATTAAGACTGACTTTAATGGCAATCTCCCAAAACGTTGCCACGCTCACGAAATTGGTATTACCAGAATTTTCAATCTGTTCTCTTGCCACCGTGCTTAAATTGTCATCACCTTCTAATAACCAAATCAATGTATGTCGAGCAACAAATTCATGGCATATAATCCTTAAAATCGTCCAAGGGCTCATCAAAATCGCCTGCCATTTTAAATGTCTTTTTAGCGCAGCCGAATTTAGGGATTCTTTTAACAACTTTTTCACCTGAAAATTGTTTAGTCAGTAAATAATCTAAAAAAAACAGGAGTTCCTGTCTCAGATTTTCTGAATTAATTTGCTGAATTTTTGAAGTAATGAGTTGTTCATTCATTTTTTGTTCTTTACTTTGTAGCTAGCAAAAATCTAAATCTTTTTTTCATTAATGTTCATTGTCCGCCTGCTGACATCTTGGCAATTCGATACCGCCTGTCACAAGCCGCACACAGACCACCAACCGCCATGAATACCGCACCCAGCCATATCCAGCGGATGAATGATTTGTAATAAATCCGCAGACTCCATGCGCCTTGATCTCCCAGGGGTTCACCGATGGCGACGAATAAATCCCTGAACAGACCGGCATCAATAGCCGCTTCCGTCATCGGCATTTTTTGCACCTGATAAATCCGTTTTTGCGGCTCAAGCCTGGCAACCTGCTTGCCCTCGTGGCTGACTGTAACAAACGCCTGTTCAGCCACATAGTTGGGCCCTTGAGTTTGTTTGACGCCGTGAAATGCAAAAATATAGCCGGACATATCCACAGTGTCGCTGGGCGCCATGCGGATATCTTTTTCAACACTGTAAACGGTGGTCAAGGTAATGCCGGTCACAAATACGGCAATGCCCAAATGTGCTATGGTCATGCCATAAAAACCCGCGGGTATTGTTTCAAGCCGTTGCCAGGAAAATCCTTTTGACCCCATGCGGTCGATAAAAGACAGCACAGTAATAGCAACTGTCCATAATGCCAGCGTTAAGCCTAAAACCGCACCCCATGAATAAAAAGGCATCAGCACAGGAAGCAACAAGCCGCCGGCGACACAGCCCGCAATAATCCAGCGCACCCTCAAAGCCAGTTCACTGATGGAGTCTTTTTTCCAGCGCAATAACATACCCAGACCCACGGCAATCGCCAGCGGAGCCATTAACGGAATAAACACGGCATTAAAATACGGTGGACCTACGGAAATCTTGCCTAATCCCAGGGCGTCAATTACCAACGGATATAAGGTGCCGAGTAAAATACTGGCCGCAGTCACCACCAGCAATACATTGTTAAGTAAAATCGCCGATTCTCTGGATACCAGCTCAAAGGTCGCGCTGCTCTTGACATAAGGCGCTCTTATCGCATATAGCAATAGCGAACCGCCCACCACTACGCCTAAAAAAATCAGAATAAACAGACCGCGCGCCGGGTCACTGGCAAAGGCATGTACAGAAGTTAAGACGCCGGAACGTACCAGGAATGTGCCCAACAGGCTTAAAGAAAAGGCAAAAATCGCCAGTAAAACTGTCCAGGTTTTAAACACACCACGTTTTTCGGTAGCCGCTAAAGAATGGATCAGGGCAGTACCCACCAACCAGGGCATGAACGAAGCATTTTCTACCGGGTCCCAAAACCACCAGCCGCCCCAGCCCAATTCATAATAAGCCCACCAACTCCCCAGGGCGATACCCAGCGTTAAAAACATCCAGGCCATGTTGGTCCATGGTCTGGACCAGCGCGCCCACGCCGCATCCAGACGACCTTCCAATAAAGCGGCAATGGCAAACGAAAAGGCCACGGAAAAACCGACATAACCCATATAAAGCATCGGCGGATGTATTGCCAGACCCGGATCCTGCAACAAGGGATTCAAATCCCGACCTTCCAAAGGCGCGGGAAACAGGCGCTCAAAGGGATTGGACGTCAGCAGTAAAAACAGGATAAAGCCGATAGAAACCAGTCCCATGACGCCTAACACTCGCGCCACGGTAGCATCTGGTATGCTTTTACTAAACCGCGCCACCAAAGCCGTCCATACCGTCAACACCAGGCTCCATAATAACAATGAACCTTCATGCGCGCCCCATATCCCTGAAATTAAATACAGCGCAGGCAAAGCGGTATTGGAATTCGTGGCAATATATTTAACCGAAAAATCATGCGTCAAACCGCTATACGTTAAACAACCGTATGCCAATGCCATAAACAACAGTTGGGCGAATGCGGCGGGCCTGGCCACGGCAACCCAGCCCGCTAGCCCGCGAAATGCGCCAATAATAGGCAAAGTGCCCAGCACCAATGCCATGCACAAGGCAAGAATCAATGAAAAATGTCCTAGTTCTGGAATCATTGTTGATGACCTTTAAGCTTTTTATGTATAACCATATACTCAGTTATTCTCCACGCTTGATGCTAACTGGCCCGCTTACTTGCCTGCATTAGCTTGGCTTGTGTGCTTTCAAGAATAAAATCTCTTAAAAAAGTACTGGCTTTTAGTATTTCCACACCGATTAATTCACCATCGGCATTGAGTTCGGCGGTAATATTAGGACTTAATTCCATGCTAGCCACCTCATCTTCATCAGTCATAGCCAGATGAATAACATCTTGCTCTGGAAAATAAGTCATTTTTGGATTATTCATAAGTTAGTCTGCCTGTAGTTAATCTGAATTTTATTTGCTGTCGTGTAGTTGCATGAATAGTGATAGGGGTTATTTCTGTTTCACTTTCTTCATACGGAATCAAAACCAATTTATTACCCTGTTCACCAACAACTATCAAGCGGTTTGTTTCAATATCAAAATACCGTTCTTGTGAATAACGAAGAATGTGTTCAATTTGAGTTAAACCAAAACCGCGGAGTTCAGCTCTATATTTAAGATAGTCGGTAAAAACACAGGCTTTATCGGACATTTTTAGATATAACGTAAAGATATAAGTCGCCTCAATGTGTTTTGAAGCTGTTCCACTGGGTGGTATCGAGTTGCATACTGCAATAAACTTCAAACAAGTAAAGCTCAAGATCATTCTTGATTTCAACGAATGCGACTTTCATAGAGCACAATCGCTGTTTTGCCTCATTAAAGCAGCGAATAAAATCGTCGTTTTCCATTGCTTCGCCACGGGACATATCGTTTGAGTAATTAAATGCTGCCATTCGATAAGCGAGACTGGCATCAAAATGTGTTTTTCCTTTTACATGTTGAATTAATCGCTGAACCGCGCTTCTGGATATACCAACATACACAGGAGTTTCTTCGTCAACAAATACATAGCAACCTTGAAAATCTTGTGAGCGTTCGATCTTATTGAGCACGGTGGCTTTACCAACTCCGTTTTGTGAAAACAAAGACATTTCAAATGGTGTTTTCAGGGCTTCTGTCATTGTTTTCATGTGTGTCGGGAGCTTCAACGTAGCCAGCTCACTAAACGAAAGTTCGCAGTTATCGATTGGAATATACATTCCTTTCCGGTTTATAACACTTTATTTATCTTCAATTGGCTCAACCTGGTTTTTTAAACTGCTTTTCACTTCCGGTGGCATGTAGTTTTCATCATGCTTGGCCAGCACTTCCCCGGCAATAAATACACCTTGGCTATTTAACTTGCCATGCGCAACTATGCCCTGCCCTTCCCTGAATAAATCCGGCAAAATGCCTGTGTATTCGACGGTCACTTCCTTACTGAAGTCAGTCAGCCTAAAGCGCACCATCATCCCGTCACCTGGTCTTGCAACACTGCCTTTTATAACCATGCCGCCCAGGCGAAACAAAGTGTCTTTAGGTGCTTTACCTTCCACGACATCCGTCGTGGAAAAAAAGTACATCAAATTATCATTAAATGACTTCAAGGCGAATGCCGTCGCTATACTTGCACCAATCACCATCAGGGTTATAAGGATTAAACGCTGTTTTCTGGCTGGTTTCATAATTCCTTACCGTTTTTTCTTTGATGCTTTGACAAAAAACTGTTTGCGTTGCACAACAGGGATAATAATATTGGCAAGCAGTACGATTAAAGTAAGACCGTAAGAGGGCCAAACGTAAAACGCATAACCGCCCATGGCAAAAAATTCTTGCACACTCATTGTTTCCTCTCCAGCACCATATTTTTGACCCATTGGGAATTGCGCTCACGCTGGAGCAGTTCGACACGCACCCGCTGTACCAAGGCTATCAGATAATAAACATTAAAGGCTAAGGCCATTAGCAACAGTGGTATCAGCATACTGACATGAATAGAAGGCTTATCCATTTTGGTTACAGTAGGGCCTTGATGCAAAGTATTCCACCACTCAACAGAATAATGAATAATCGGTATATTGACAACGCCGACCAGCGCCAATATAGCTACTGCTTTGGATGCGACGCGTTTATCGTCTATTGCGCCATAAAGACCGATGACACCCAGATACAAGAACAGCAAAATCAATTCAGAGGTCAAGCGCGCATCCCAAACCCACCAGGTTCCCCACATGGGTTTTCCCCACAACGAACCGGTAAATAAAGCAATAAAAGTAAAACTGGCGCCGATAGGAGCGCTGCTGATGGCAACTATTTCAGCCAGTTTAATCCGCCAAATCAGGCCAATGGCTCCAGTAATCGCCATAACCACATAAATAAATAATGACATCCAGGCGCTGGGAACATGAATATAAATAATGCGATAGCTATCACCCTGTTGATAATCAGGTGGTGCCAAATACAAGCCACCGTAAAGCCCTGCCCCCGTTAACAACACAAATAAAGTCACCAGCCACGGCATTAATCGTTCAGTAAATGTATAAAAATGCGGGGGTGACGCCATACGATGAAAGAATCGAACTACTGAGTCTGGAACTAAAAACATAAAAATGGACTTAAAGGTTAAAAATAAGTTTCAATATTGGAGAGACAATTCAATTCACCCGAGGCAACTACAAGGCTCTAAGCGGATAAAAAAAAGACTGATATTTAGCCGAACTGATAATCTATAACTCCAAGTTGATAGTGTAGCCCGACATTCTACGAGATATTGTTAATTAATACTCATTTTTAATGCAGCGGCTGTCGGCCAGGGCGCAAGAACTAAAGCCATAAATAAAATTGAAATCAAAATATTGATCTGGGCATTGACAGGTAAACCGCTTCCCGCCATATCTACAGCATTGCTGGCAAAAATAAGAACAGGTACATACAAGGGTAAAACCAGTAACGATAAAATCATGCCGCCCCGGCGCAATCCAACGGTAAGTGCGACGCCAATCGCGCCGATCAAGCTTAATACGGGTGTTCCCAGCAGCAAGGTTAATAATAAAATACCTAAAGAATGCGTGGGCATGCCTAAAAAAACCGCTAGCAATGGCGCGATGATCAACAATGGCAATCCTGTCACCAACCAATGGGCAATAATCTTGCCCAATACCAGGACTGATGCCGGATGCGGGCTTAATAAAATCTGCTCCAATGAGCCATCATCAAAATCCGAACGAAACAGGCTATCCAGAGACAACATGGCCGCCAATAACGCTGAAACCCAGATGACACCCGGCGCGATAGCCTGTAATAAATTCGGCTGCGCACCGATTCCTAAAGGAAACAGGGTGATGACCAGAATAAAAAACAACAGCGGATTAGCGATTTCCGAGCGCCGGCGCAAGGCCAACACCAAATCTCGCCGGATAATGGCAAAAAATGCGTTGGATAAAGACATCAGGTTAAATAAATACGTTGTACATCAACACCGTGCAATTCGATGTCATGGTGTGATGTTAAAACAATCATCCCGCCATTAGCGCAATGCTCGGACATTAAGGTTTCAATCACTGCAATGCCCTGTTTATCGAGCGAAGTAAACGGTTCATCGAGTATCCACACGTGATTTTGCGTAATCAATAGCCGTGCTAATGACAAGCGTCTTTTCTGACCTGCTGACAATGCCTGAACCAGCACATCATCATAACCTGCCAAATGCACTTTGCTTAGAGCCTGTTGAATAGAATAATGCCCGGACCGGCCCAATGCCAG
>JAGXGJ010000161.1 GCA_024636875.1 Methylococcaceae bacterium
GTTGTTGGATAAAGGCATTAGGGTTAGCATGGACGGGCGCGGTCGGGCATTGGACAATATTTTTGTGGAACGGCTCTGGCGAACGGTCAAATATGAGTATGTTTATTTACAGGACATACAGACCGTCCAGGAGGCCTGGTTGGGATTGCGGGACTTTTTCCTGTTCTACAACAATGAACGTTTCCATCAGTCGCTGGATTACCGGACACCTGCCCAAATCTATTTGGGAGAGCGTGAGGATAAACAAGATAAAAAAGAAAAGACAAGTTTTTATCAACCTGCCTCTATCTTAATTTCTTAGGATTTTGGTCTTGACAATGGGGAGTACCTTACATTACCTGTCTCGATGATATGGCAATGATGAGTCAGGCGGTCCAATAGCGCCGTGGTCAATTTGGCATCTATAACCACGCTACTCCATTCTGAAAACGTCAGATTGGTCGTGATAATGACGCTGGGTCGTTCGTAGAGCTTTGAGAGCAAATGGAATAGCAGTGCACCGCCGGCTTGTGCAAAGGGCAAATATCCCAACTCGTCCAAGATAACCAAATCCATCTGCATCAAACTGAGCGCCCATCGCCCTTGTTTGCCAGCCGCTTTCTCCTGCTCCAGATAATTGACTCATTCAACGGTGGAGAAGAAGCGCACGCGTTTACTGTGATGCTGGATGCCAGATACCCCAAGTGCAGTAGCCAGATGCGTTTTGCCGGTACCCGTTCCACCCACTAGCACCAGGTTCTGCGCGGCATCGGTAAATGTCATCGTGGCCAGTTTATTAATCAGCTGCTGATCGACTTTGGATTGACAGAAGTCAAAGCCTAACAAATCCCGGTGGATCGGAAATTTAGCTGAACTCATCTGATAACGTATGGCCCGTATACTTCGATCAGTCGCTTCTGTGGCCAATAATTGACGAAGTTACCCAAGCTGTTGAGCCGATGTCTTCAGAGGTGCCTGCTTGGCCCTGAGCCTATAGTTCTGCGTAGCATTCCGCCATGCCATGCAATTTGAGTGTTTTGAATTGGCTAAGGATGTCAGACATGAGAGACTTCTCGATCATGCAGGCTGTCATAGCGCGCGGTGTCAGCTAGCGGCTCTTTCCGTCCCCGTCTTGTCAGCGGGTTGAGGGCTTTTTGTTCGTCCAGGTAATCCACCAGCTTCCCGTTGAGATGCAGAAAATCTTCTTGTGATAGGCCGACAGTCCGTAGGAATTCTTCAGGCTTGTGTGTGGGCAGTTGGGCGTAAGGGGTCATGGTTATCCGTATTTTTCAGAGGTAGGGCCGCTATTCCAACCCTGTCAAGGTTAGCCCTATGCAAATTATTTATGAAAGACGTCTAATATGTTGTGCTGATAAGTTGGCCATGCTTAGGGGGCTAATGAGTAAAATTATGCCTATAGCGTACATCGATCTTAAAAGGTATTTTGGAGAAATTGGCGGAGGTTATTTTTTGCGAGTTACCTTAATTCACATTTTAGTTTAAATGTACCCATGAATTCACCTAATCCAGATTTTCGGGGGCATTTCTTCGTTTGAGGCAGCGCGGAAATTTCGGACAGTGGTTTTTTTGAGTGGCGGATCGCTCCGATATGATGACGTTTGAAAAGAGCGAACATGGCAGGGAAAAGACTTCACAAAAAATCACTATTGTCGTAATTCCATTGGGAAATTCGGCCCGGATTGCCGAGTACCAGGCAGTGGTCAGGGATATACTGAGTAACCAAGGCGCCAGCGCCAATGGTGGCACCATCCCCCACATTAACATCAGCGCATATTTGTGCATGGGCGCCAATATATACCCCTTCGCCAATCACCAGTCCCACCCTATCCGTAGTCTCGGCCGGCCCCAACTTGACCTGCTGTTGAATATTGCAGCGAGGTCCAATACGGCAGTTTCTTACCTCAATACCTCCGAAGTGATTAATGTAGAAACCGGCTGCAATATCAGCACTTTGTTCCAGATTGATACCATAGGCCTTACGTACACATACTGATAACATCCAGTAAGCCGGATAAAGAGGGATCGCAATGGCCCAGCCAAGGCGGTGTTTGCGTACGTTCCTTAGCCAGCGCCCAAAGCGGTATATGACTAGAGCATGAAGTCCATAGCTAAAACATAGCAAATGCAGGACATTAATTTTCCTGTTTTTACGAAGAACGCGCATCGTGTCAGCACGAATATTCTCAAACACTTAACCTCCCCTCTCCCGCTTTGAGTTCACATACAGCATGGCATCGATATCTGGGCGCTCACGTAACTCGGAATTATCAAAATTCCGCAACACCAATCGGGCGGGATTACCCTCCATTACAACGCCCGCGGGAATACTTTTGGTAAGTACAGTGCCGGGCAATAGCGTGGCACCATCGCCGATATTGATGGTGCCATAAACTACACAATCTGAACCAATCCACACATTGCGCCCAATCTCCGGGACTCCATTTTCAAGATGGCTCACGCCGACGGTAACTCGCGTACCAATCACCGTCCCGGAACCTGTTTTTCTGGCCCCGAAAATGATATGTCCCTGATCGGAAAAAAAAGTGCCACCTTCAAGTTCACAGTCATTGCGAATATCACTCTTAGTGTTGATCTTAGTCTCCAACTTCAGCAGCCCAAGGGGAATCAGCATGACGCGCCAGAGCCATTCGCGTCCGCCGTCATTTCTATGTTTTAAATACAACCAGTGAGCCATACGATGAATCAGCAGAAACCGCAAACCGGGGGAAATTGCCAGCAACCATAAGCGTGATGCCAAGCTCATAGAGCGACTTGGCCAACGCCGCCGGTGGGCAACGTCGATGTCCCTGGCTAGCCGATTCACCTTGCAATCTGTTTGGCAGCGAGAGAATTGATAAAGTTCAGAAAGGCATTGGCTACCAACTCCTGACCGCGTTCGTTGAGATGGCCGCCATCGTTCGTAAGATCAGCACACAGTGCCTCGACTGACTGTCCATCTACATGTGCCATGCAAGATTTACCAGTCGATTCAGATTCAACCCGGGCAATGTCGAACAAGCGGCCCGACGCAAGGTATTTCTCACGAAGCTGTGTATTGAATTCTGCACGCCTGACATTATCTATAGAACCTTTAGGCTGCTTGCCTATGAGCCGTTTGATCCAGGCCTTTGGCCCTGTTTGCACCGCCATCAGGGGCGCAGTAACCGCCACGAAGCTTGTGTCTGGATGCCTCTGAGCCAAGGATTCCAGGCTGGCAATATAGTCGTCCGCTACCTGCCGGGAATCGATAGCGGCATCGAAATCGACATAACATAGCTTCATCAGTGCCACATCCGCCCCTTGGGCAGCGCCAGCGTCAATGGCAGCAGCAAAATCTCGAATCTTGGATTTTGGATCACCGTTCATGCCGATGAGAAAATGACGGATGCCCTTCACAGCAGGCCCCGTCCGCTGCTCGTGAATATCAATCTTGAAGCCGTCCCGAGCGGCTAAACGCTCTACACCGTTGAGGATATTATGTCCCACCGACTGGTGGCCGAAAACCACGCGCTTTTTTTCCAGAGCTTGCCATTCCGGCGCGCTAATTTGAGTTGTTGTCACCATCGATGTTTCCTCTTGTTTCGATTCATTACACCCCGGCAGTACTAGCATCGTCACCGCAACCAGCAACCACCATCCACACACATTTTTCATCGTCATACCTTGTTCCCGCTTAATTTCATTTAATAGAGGCACTTGCAAAACTCCTGGTAACTGCCCTTCGACAGGGCTCTCCTGAGCTTAGCCGAAGGGCTCAGGGCGAACGGTGGTTGTGTTGAATTTATTCATTTTTTTCCGTTCATGGTGAGCCTGTCGAACCACATACATGTTTTTTGCAAGTAACTCAATAGTTTACTCTCAGCCAAGTATCGGCGGTTTAGTATTCGGGCCAGTCACTGTTTCAATTGCAATCCCAGGCCAGTGCAGCACAGCAGTGGCTTTACGCTTGGCTTCAATGTCACGGTAAATAAATTCCGCTTGATCATGACCAATACCCAACTCCGCCGCCAACTTAGCGATGGGTACACCGCTATTGTAAGCTAGCAAAGCAATATCCATTTTATCGTAAGGTAATGCAAAATAGAAATCGTCTTGTCCCTGTTGCATGCTGTAGGTATCGGTGGTAGGCTGAGCGTTGCATATATCCTCAGGAAGCTCCAGATAACGTGCCAGGAAGTAGACTTGCGTCTTATATAAATGCGCGATGGGTTTTACATCGGCCGAGCCATCACCGTTTTTCACAAAAAAGCCTTGATCGTATTCCAGACGGTTGGGCGTACCGATGACAGCGTAGTTCAAACGATCTGCATGAAAGTACTCAAGAGTTTTGCGCACCCGCTGCTTGAAGTTGGTGGCGGCGACGATCTGCAGATAATTCTTCAAGTCCAGCCTTTCCTCGAATAATTGCCCTTCCGGTGACTGCACCACCAGTTTGAAATAGTTGAAATGGCCTTCCTGCCCGCCGGCGATTACGATTTTATTTTTCCAGTCGGTGGTGTAGGCCGGAAAAACAGCACGGATGGCCTCGTCGCGCCAGCGGTAGCAACCTAGAGCGTCTAATACGGGGGTGATATCGAATTTTTCGTGGGCGATGCCGAGTTGCTCTGCCACCATGCGACCGCGAATGGTGCTTTCGGAGGCGGAATCGCGCTCAGGCAATAGTAGGCCAAAGACGCGCTCACTTCCGAGCGCCTGCGCGGCCAAGGCGGCACAAACCGCGCTGTCCACGCCACCCGAAATAGCGACGACCAGTCCACGTCGGTGTAAGTGGCTACGCAACAATTCACGCAACCGCTCAGCAATCTTAGCGATTTCGGCGGCCTCGTCGAGCTTGAGTGCGGCAGTAAGATTTATAGGCAAAGGTAACTCCTTAATAATGAATTAGTTCAATTCGGCAAGTAACGCGGCGCACTGTTCCATAATCAGTTTGCGGGACAGTTTGCCGTTGACAGTGCGTGGCAGTTCGGGTAACAACAGGACATGTTTAGGCACCATGTAGTTTTCCAGTCGCTCGCTACAAATATGCTTAATCTGCTTTATGCTCAGTGTTTCACCTTCGCGTACAACAACAAAGGCGCATACTGCCTGACCTAGCAAAGGGTCTGGGATGCCAGCTACTACCACTTCCTGTACGGCGGAAAGACGGTAGATTGCATTTTCAACTTCGGCAGGGCTGACTTTTTCCCCACGGCTTTTGATGATTTCATCGCTACGCGCTACAAAATATAAATCGCCATCTGCATCCTGTCGGAACAAATCGCCGCTTTTCAACAAGAACTCGCCTGGAAGTGTACCAGGCACTAACACGTCGGCGGTTGTTTCTGGCTGCTTCCAATAACCCCGCATCAGATGAGGGCCTCGCACATACAGAGTGCCAACCTCGCCCTGTGCTACCGCTCGTCTGTTTTCATCCAGTAACAGCAATTCAGTGCCAGGTATGGCGTGACCCACTGATTCTGGTTTTGAATCGGCTAAGGCAGGATTCAGATAAGCGCAACGAATACACTCGGTCTGACCGTGCATCTTATATAAGCTGGCGTGCGGAAATAGCCTATGAATGCCTGAGATAAACTCCACAGGCAAAGCGGCAGCGGCGTTGGTCAGTATGCGTACACTGGGGAAATGTAGCGGTTGCTTGGCATCATGCGCCAACATCAGGGCAAAAACGGTAGGTACGCAGGCAACGCTGGTGACCGCTTCGTCATTCATACATTTGAACAGTTGTGCTGGATAGGTGAACGAGCGTTCCAGTACGAGGGTTGCCCCTGCCCGCACCGCAGAAAACCACTGGAAAAGACCATAGCCGAAATTGAGCGGTAACGCAGAAAATAGGCGGTCATCCTGGGTAAAACCCAGATATTCATTGATGCTGTCCAACACAAACAACAGCGACTGGTGGGTGTGCATCACGCCTTTAGGATCGCCAGTCGTGCCAGATGTGTAGATTAGTGCTGCCAAATCCAGAGTGATAGCGGATTGTAACGGCGGTATGGTCGGCATATCGACCAATACCTCGTCCAAATTTTCAACACCCGCAGTTAATCCTTTGTCTTCATGCGTACACAATACCTGCAAACTCGGCATCTGCTCTGCCACCGTACCAAACACCCTCGCGAGATGTGGTTCGCTGAGTAGCACACGGGTGTCAGAATCATGCAGAATGAATGCTAATTTATCGCGTTTGGTTTGGGCATTGATGGCGACGAACACTCCACCTGCTAATGACACGCCGTAAATTGACGAAGCGCATTGCCAAGTGTTGTCCATGAAAATCGCTACACGGTCACCACGCCTTACACCGCGTGTATGCAAGACATGAGCAAGGCGACAAGCGTAATGCGTCACCTCAAGATAGCTTATTCGCACATCACCTACAACCAAAGCGGTATGATCTGGATAGCTTTCGGCAGTAGCAAGCAAGGTATCTTGCAATAGTCGGGGTATGGCAATCACCATTTTTCTTCAGGCGGCAATTAATTGTTTACGCTTGATAAAAGCGGCCAATTTATTTACAGAATCCAGATTGGCCGGAAGCATTTCGTCATCGTTTACTTTGATGTCAAAGCTTTCTTCGATGAAAAGTATGACTTCCATAACGCCGGTGGAATCTATGATGCCGCTGTCAAGAAAGGAATCGCCATCCTGTAAAGCTTGTTCATCTTCAGTGAAGAGGAGGTTTTCCAAAATGTATTGCCGAATAATTTTTTTCATGTTTAGGTTCAGGGTTAGGTTAAAGAACAATGAGGGGTACCCCAATGCCATTAAGTTAAGGTGGTAAACTCCCTCTCCTTGCGGGGCTGGGGAGAGGGGAAACAAAAAGGAAACAACCTTTTAAATTCCCCCTCATCCTAACCCCTTCGACACCGCTCAGGGCAGGCTTCTCCCTTAAGGGAGCATAAGTATCTACACAACTTTTCCTAAAAATTGCTGATTGGTTGCTTTCAAACCATCCAGTTCCTCTTGAGAGTAGGCATCCATGATTTCAAGCATGGAGAGGAAGACCCACAGCCCCGACAGCAGTGCGGGATTCGTAAACTCCTTTTTATGGCGCATTTGCCTGCCGCTGAGTTTGATCAGAAATGTTCTTAATTCAGCCGCTTCCTTGCTTTTGTCAGCGGCTATTGCCCAGACCGTGACACAGGCCATGCTAGCAACCAAGAGACGTTTGGCAATGGCAAGGGCCGATTCCTGTTGCCACGATTCGAGATGATGGCCTGCCGACTTGATCAGCTTGAAGAAGCACTCGATTTGCCAGCGCCAGTAGTACCATAGCGCAATGGTCGAGGCATCGACGTCTTTCACATTGGTCAATATCAGCCATTCCGCCAATACATCACCGGTTTCGGTCAAGACGCGACTAACCACCAGTCTTGCCGCTACCGGGATGCCTGGCACAGCAGGCTTTTTGCTTTTCTTCTGACTGGGTTTGGCGGGACGGGTTAGCGTCACGTCTGCTTCCGCCACCCACTGCCAATAAGTCTTGCCCTGATAACTGACTTGCCGAGTCTTGCTGAACGCCAGCTCTTGCGCTACGGCTTTACAGGCCATGGGCTTGTCCTCGTAGTCCACTTTGGGATTATCCTTGACGCGTACCAGCCAATGGCTACCCGTCGTTTCCCAGCGGCGGATATGGCCAACAGAATCCCCTTCCCGGTCAATGAGGTGCACTAATGGCTTGGCAAAACCTTGCCCGTCCAAAAACTGGATGCAGTCGCTCACTTCATCCAGATGATCCTTGACGGGCAAGCCGGGCCGGGGCTCGCCGTAGGTGGCATAACTCCCGTCGGCATTGACCAATCGCTGCGCCACGGGTGCCAGCGGTTGCCCGTTCTGATCACTCACGATCAGACTGGTTTGCAGGTCATAGCCGACATCCGTCTCATGTGTAATAGCGTACGTGTCGGTTTTGTTAATGTGTTTGTAGTTCAGGTGCGACCAATCATGCACACATAAGGCGTACTGGCTGCAATGCTCGGCGATACCCTCATGCGCTGCCGCAGTCAGCGGTTCCTGTAATTTCGACAAGCTGACCGATTCATTCCGATAGAATCGCCAAGCCGCCTGGGTGCTGGCGAAACTGCTGATCTTATCCGGCAATGCCTTCAAGCCTGCGCTCAGGCGTTCGCTTGAGTTCATGTGTTCAAGTACCAATTGCTGATGGCGATTGGCGAGGCGTGGGTCTATACCCGTCAGTGTTTTTTAAAATCATACGATATCATGCCATTTTCCTGCAGAACTTGTGTAGATACTTATGCTCAAGGGAGAAGGGACACAATCACTAACTTAATGGCATTGAGGGGTACCCGTTTCTCGGATAGTCCGAGAAAATTGTTCAATGAAAAAATAATGGCACAACTGTGTAGAAAGAACGCCAACTAACGACATATTGTCTTTATAGGCAATCGAACTACCGCGCCTCGCCTTCTTAAGCAGAAAGCCGACTTTTTTAGCGTCAAAATAACCATAGCGATTGAGTTTTTCTTCGCTTAACAGATCATCCATATAGGCTGGCGGATGTGCAGAGAAAAAGGCCGGTATGTCCGGGGCGCGATACGGTTGTTTGTGACGTTCAAGAATTTGCCGAGGCAATTGGTTTTTCATGGCTTGTTTAAATAGATACTTCTCGTTGAGTACCCGCATTTTTAGCCGCGGATTCAAGCGATTGGCGAACTCAATCACACGATGATCCAAAAAGGGGAAGCGCCCCTCCACTGAATTGGACATCAACATACGGTCTCCTTGGGAACATAACAAATAGTCGCCCATTAACGTTTTGGCCTCAAGATATTGCGCTCGGTTGAACGAATGCCAGTGGCCGAAAGCGGGCGGCAATTGCCCAGTTAGCCCGTCGACGGCGTCTTCCCGCAACGCGGCATTGAGTTCCTGCGAGAAAAAGACCTTGCATTGGGAGGTGGTGAACCATCGGGTAAGATGGCTGAATCCCGGCTGATTAGGATTATCTAGACCGATCTTGTAATACTTGCGTAAGTAGGCTTTAGCCTGAGTGCCGGAAGTTTCCAAATAAGGATACAGCGCTTTGAGCAGCAGAGGTCGCCATTCAGACTGAGGGTGACGAGCCCAGAATTGGCGAATCTTGGCTTCCTTGAATAGGTCATAGCCACCCAACGCTTCATCGGCACCTTCGCCGGTGAGAACTACCTTGTAACCCGAGGCGCGCACCAAACCGGACAGCTGCCGCATAGGCGTTGGGGCAGTCCGCAGAATGGCTGTTTCAGTGTGGACAATAGTGTCCGGGAAATTTTCGGCAATGTCGCGATTACGGCATATTATCCGGCTGTTTTCGACGCCAAGATGTTCGATCAGTTGCTTCTGGAAAACCGATTCGTCCAGGGATTGTTCTTCGAAGCCAATAGAAAAGGTCTTGAGAGGTGCGTCCGAGTGGCGGCGGATCAGCACTACCAATGCAGAAGAATCGAGCCCGCCGGAGAGATAGGCGCCGACAGGTACATCTGCGCGCAGGCGGATGCAAGTTGCATCGACCAATAGTTCGTACAACTGTTCGGCCAGTTCGGTGTCCGAACCCGTGAGATAGTCACCCTGCTCGGGAAAGCGCCAGTCCCAGTAGATTGATTCGCGCAAACGGCCGCTTTCCAACACCAGCATGTGCCCAGGTGACACTTCGAAGATGTCTTCAAACAGGGTATTAGGGCTGCGCGCCGCCCAGAAAGTAAATATCTGATCCAGTGCAGCTGGAGAGATGCGTGGAGCTTCCGATAACTGTGGTAATAAGGCCTTAATTTCCGAAGCGAACAGCAGTCGATCGCTTTGGCGCGTATAGAAAAGCGGTAAAATACCGACTCGATCACGCACTAATAGCAGGCGCTGACGGTTGCCGTCCCAAAGCGCGATGGCAAATTGGCCATTCAAGTGTTGCACAAAGTCGTCGCCATATTGCTCGTAGGCATGAACGATGACCTCGGTATCGCTGTGGGTATGGAAGCAGTGTCCCTCTTTGAGCAAAGACTTACGTAACTCGACGTAATTGAATATCTCGCCGTTGAACGTGACCCATACGGTTTGATCCTCGTTGCACATTGGCTGGGCGCCTCCGGCAAGATCGATGATGCTAAGGCGAGTGTGGCCCAACCCAATTCGTTGGTAGGGATCAAGGTAGACACCGCTACCATCCGGACCGCGGTGGCGCAGGAGTGGCAGCATGCTGCGCACATCCCTCTCGCTAATTTTGGTCTGCGTCGAGAAAGCTGCGATACCGCTAATTCCACACATGCCTATCTTTATCCTAATTAGTCAAATAAAAGCTCCGGCAAAGCCGGAGGCTTGAGAATGTGAACTGCTATAGAGCCCTGAATTAATTTATCTATACTACCATATTACCATAGTTTCTCAGATAAATAATTATCAGGCCACTACGTCAGTAATTCCAGCAATTCCCAATTTAAAACCCTGCTAAAAGCCGGTGACAAACTATACGCACAGGGCTGCCTGGAGCCCTTTATAAGCATTAGTGGCGCGTTGCTGGTAGCGTTTTGGACGGCACCGATTCATTCAGTTCGGAAAAGATTTCCTGTTCCCTGCTGAACCCGGCAAACGTTGAAAAACTGCATTAGTCGGAAATTGTCTAGAATTGTTATTTTTAACTTGTTTTTATCTGCGCTTTAGTGATAAATTGTAATCCATAGATTACATTTTAAGTATGCTTTAACGTTTGATGGCATAATTTTGCTATTAAATATTTTTAGTAACTTTAGTTTGACAGGATTATGTCCATGGCAAAAAAAACATATTACTGAACCCGATTTGTTCGGTTTCCAAGTATGTATCGTAAGACGCGGAAAAGACAGAAGTCGCTATTTTTCACATATATATGGGGCAACAAGGGTAACTCTCTGTAGATGCAATACTTGGCGTGATCGGATGCTGGTCGTTTTACAAGACAGTAATACACGCTTCCTTCTTTATGCAGCAAGAGCAATAAAAGCGACAGTTCGTCCATCTCTGGAGAAGTGACCAAGACGTTCATTAAACATTTTAAATTGGAGTAGCCAAAATGACAATTCTAAACAAACCAACACATGAACAAAAATTAAGGGCTGTCCGCGTTCATGCCGACGTAAATTATAACAATGGCTTTAAAACCGTCATCGACGCACAGTCCAAGCTTGCTGAAAAAGCCATTGACGAACTTAACAACAGCGAAGACCAAACACTAACACTGGACGAATTGGAGCAAAAAATTGACCACCATTCGGATGATCTGAAATCGATTTTTTTGGAATTATATAACCAGTGTCGATAAATGAGTTGTAGTTGTAACCTGAGTTCGGAATAAGAAAAATGAGGCCACCTCTTTAAAATAAGTAAGAATATAAGCTGTTATAAAAATATTCATTATAAAAGAGGTAGCCAAACATGAATGTAACACAAATATTCTGCGATGCGGACGATTTTTGCCAAGGATTTATCCCGAGTTGGGAGAAAACACGATTGGAATCTGAGGAAAATACGAGAACAAGAATCAGGACGCGTTCAGTTTGTGGGAGTGTAATCATTACGCTGGTGGTTTGTTATCACCTTTCGGGCTATTGAACGTTCAAATGGTTCTATCAGAAACATGCTCAAAAATACCTGTCGCTCTACTTGCCGAGCTACAACCGTTTTGTTGAACTAATGGCCGATGTTTTGATACCGATTGCCGCATTTATGCAGAGTCGTTGCGGCCAAGGAAAAGGCATTGCGTTTGTCGATTCAACCCCTTTATGCGTTTGCAAAAACTTACCATTCCACGTCACAACACTTTCAACGGTGTGGCTGAACGCGCTAAGTTGTCAACTGGCTGGTTTTATAGCTTCAAGCTTCATCTGATGGCCGATGATTGTGGAGAACTTGATTACCATACAGAAAAAAGGGAACTCATATATGATACGTATTTGTTTAGCTGATAACCATGAACTTATCAGATTGGGAATAACAACTCTTCTCAGTGCACAGGATGATATCGAGTTGGTTGGCGATGTCTGCTCATTTCATGAATTAATCTGCTTGAGTAAGCAAACCAAGCCCGACATTATCGTGGTGGAACTCCATTTAAAAGATGGAGATTTGACTCTAAATATTTCTGAACTTCTGAACTATTGTCCCTCGGTGCTAATCTTGACGGCTTGCAAAGATCGTGAAAAGCATTTACATGCCTTACGCTTAGGAGCCAAAGGTATTGTTCTCAAGGACCACTGTGTGGAAATTACCATGAAGGCAATACGTTCTGTTTGCGCTGGCGAAGTTTGGATCGATCACTCTATCACGCTGGATTTATGGCGTAATTTCATCTTAACCGATGCAATCAAATCACCGGTTAATTATATAGCAGACAAGTTCGGCTTTGATCAATCTAGCTTGACACCTCGTGAGTTCGAGATCGCACGTCTTTTAGCTTGTGGACTTTCAGCTAAAAAAATTGCAAACAAACTTTTCATTAGTGATAAAACTGTTCGTAATCATGTCACCGTCATTTACAGCAAGTTGGGCGTATCCAGTCAGGTTGAATTGGTGTTTCAGTCGGTTAATCTAGGTCTGTCGACAACAGAATAAACAGTTTTAATCACTATTGCCATTAATAGTATGGCGAGTTTATGTGTTGGGTCGGGACAATTGCCTCGGTCTGAAAGGATATAATATGTCCTATATGCAGAGTAATTAGTATTGTGCAATAATTCCACTTCTCTTGAAAAACAAAAAAAACTTCAATGCAAACATCAACGGAAAAACGGAAGCAGTCGAGAATCTATGGTGTGTTTCCCGTGTTTCTCCACATTGGTGAAAATCGTGTTGAAAATAATAGGGTTCATACGCTGGCACACAATGTCAGTTCAGGCGGTTTATATTTGCATCTGCCTTATGCAGTGGACACTGATTCTAAATTATTTATCCTAATAGGTGGTCTACCCAGTGGCACAAAACTGGCGGCATATGGTCATGTACTGCGTAGTGAACAAAAAGACACGGCGTTATTCGGTATTGCAATTAGGATACTCCGCAATCGCCTGATTTCTGGTGTTGCCATGTAAGTGTTTGTCTACTGCTATTTGAAAGAAGTTGTTCCAGAAAACAGTGTAAGTAGATTCTGTAAGCCTCTAAGATTCTGAAAGTCCAGGGTTATGCAGTGCAAATTTGGGCGCCCTTCATTTTGGGGTAAAAGTAGTGAACAGTTCAAACATAAGGCACAACGACCCCTCAGGTTTCCCTGATATTTTTTTAAATCCAGCCTAAAAAATGGTTACGGTTGGCTTTGAGAAATTATCTGTAAGA
>JAGXGJ010000162.1 GCA_024636875.1 Methylococcaceae bacterium
AAAAAAATGGACGCATCGGACACCTGCCATGGCAATGGGATTGACTCAAGAGGCATTAACTTGGAGATTTTTATTCGTGATGCCTATTCCGGTAACCCGTTGATAAAAATCAACCTGCATTGATTTGTAGGGGCTACCGATCGTCCCATGATCAGTTGAGTTTAAACGGGCTTGAGACAAGCATTTAGCTTACGTTTCAAAAACCCACACACTTTGCCCACTGGCGGAAGGGTGTATTGTCGGGTTTCATAGCGACTCCTATCAATTATCTGGAGTTTGACATGAAAGAGTTCAATACCATCGCCTTGTTTCGTCTTTCGGTTCTGGGCCCCTTAGCCAGCCGCGAGCGTTTGGAGCGCGGTGAATTGCAAACCATCATTCGGGGATTAGCCAGCAAGGAGTATGCAATCCCTGGCTCAGACCGGCGGTTCCTGGGCGAAAAAACCATTGAGGCTTGGTATTACGCTTGGCGTGCACACGGCATCGACGGCTTGATACCGCAGCAGCGCACGGATAGAGGCGTGTCCAAGTTGCCACTGGCAGTTCAGGACGCGTTGCTCACCGCCAAGCGTGAAAATCCACGCCGCTCTATCCGGCAACTGAAAATCTTGCTGGAAAACGCGGGAACGGTGCCGCGTGACACCTTATCCCGCTCAGCAATCCATCGTTTTTGCAGCAACAAGGCTTGTCGCGCCCGACGGGTTCCTCGTCAATTCCCGAGGAACATCGGCGCTTTGTCGCTGAATATGCCAATTCAATCTGGTATGGCGATGTCATGCATGGCCCCACGTTGACGTTAAAGACGAGGCGTTGCAAAGTATTTTTGGTCTCGCTGATGGATGATGCGTCCCGCTTGCTGGCCCATAGTGCGTTTTGTACCAACGAAACGGCCTTGGCTATCGAAGGGGTCTTAAAGCAAGCGGTGCTCAAGCGAGGTCTACCGAAAAAACTGGTGGTCGATAACGGCGCGGCCTATCGTGCGGCCACCTTGCAAGCCATTTGTGCGCGGCTGGATATCCGGCTGATTTACTGTCGGCCCTATGCGCCCGAGGGCAAGGGCAAACTGGAACGCTGGCATCGGACTTTCCGTGATCAATTTCTGAGTGAGCTGGATGTCTCGCGTCTCAATGATCTGGACGATCTCAATGCCCGGCTCTGGGCTTGGATCGAGCGGGTCTATCACCGTACCGTCCACAGCAGCCTCGATGACAAAACCCCGTTGACCCGCTTCCAGCAGGACTTGGCACAAATACGGCAACTCGGTCAGAAGGCCGCGCAACTGGATGCGATTTTTTATCACCGCGTCAAGCGTAAAGTCCGCAAAGATGGCAGTGTGTCTTATCAGGGCCGTGACTTCGAAGTGCCCTATGAACTGTCAGGCAAAACGGTGCGCCTCGTCGTCGACCCGCACGTTCAGCAGGTGGTTGGCATTGAAGACGAAGATGGGAATAGCCTTGGGGGCGGCCACGCCACTCGATGCTCTGGCGAACTGTCAGCGCCGTCGACGCAAACCGGAAGCAGCTAACACCTCAACAACAAATACAACGCCAGCCGCTGCTGCCGGCCCCAATCTGGTGGAACTGGCCTTTGATCAGCATTACGCTAAAACACCCGAGGAGAAATCCTAATGTATCGTCAACACTTTGGCATTAAAGCCGCCCCGTTGGGCAAGGAGCAAAGCGAACTCTGGGATGATGGTGCGCTGGCCTGTTTGCATGAATGCTTCCAATGGTTGTTGCAAAGTCCAGGCTTAGGACTGCTGACCGGAGAAGCAGGCGTAGGCAAGACCGCTGCATTACGTCACCTCACCCAGGGACTCAACCCGCACCGCTATCAGACCATTTACCTCGCTGAAACCGATTTCGGTCGCACCGATCTTTACCGTAGCTTGGCTATGGCGCTCGGACTTGAGCCTGCCTACCGGCGAGCCCAGCTTTGGCGGGATCTCAAGGCCCATATCCAGGAGCTGGCTGATAATAAACAACTGTTATTGGTGTGGATTATCGACGAAGCGCAGAGTCTACCGCCTGAGTTTTTCCGAGACTTACCCGCCTTTCTGAACTTCGCTTTCGATTCGCGCGAACTGATGACCGTTTGGCTGGTTGGACATCCCTGCCTTGCTCATGCCCTCAGTCGCGCGCCTTATGCGGCCCTGGCTGGACGCATCCAGGTTCGTGCCCGTCATCGAACGCGAACGCTTTGCCGAGTTGATTACCCATGCGCTTAAAGCAGTCGGCTGCCAGCACACCCTGTTGGCCGATTCCGGCATGGAGTTGCTACGACAGGCATCGCAAGGCTTACCGAGGCAGGCAGGACGTATCCTGAAAACCGCTATGCAGATGGCCGTTCCCAAAGGCCTTAATCATCTTCCCGATGACCTGCTGCAACAAGCTATTGAGGTCCTACGATGATCATCGATATTGATATTGAAACCCTCTTTCCTGAAGGACTTTCCGACGAAGCCATCAGCGCCATCAGTGATGTTCTAGCTGAGATAGCCATGCAATGGGAAAGCAAGCACTTTCACCAACTGAAACGATTTCGTGAGCAACAGCAGATTGATTTCTGTGATCCCGTAAAACCTTGGTGCAGGAAAAATACAGACTGAAATCCTGCATTTTGTCTTGCGCTGTCTTCGGCGCGCGTTCTGCCGATAATAGCGCGGGTCAATGGGCACTGGCTCACCTCAAATAGGGTGGGATGAATCACCTTGAATACAGTGGGACGTAACAATGATTGGTGAAACCACCCTGAGCCGGACAGGTTTTGCAAACCCGTCCGCAATGTTTCTGCTATGCTGTGTTAACCGCGTTTTAGCTTGAAGTTGTTTTGAAACGTTAAGGACTGGGTTACAAACCCAGTCCTGCTTAGTGGAATCGAGGATAATCGGAGCCTATAAATCCTCGATTCCCTTTCACTGCATCGAGGCTACGACTATTACGACTCACGATGCTTTTGCCGGAGCATTTGCATAGCATTTGGACTTTACCGCCAAACGATAGCGATTATCAGGGGGAGATGGAAGGCTATCAAGTCCATTTTTACTCGTGAGCTGGAAAAAAGCGGTGTACCTGTTGCTAAACGCAAAGACGGTAGCGCCTTAATCTGGCAACGCTGCTATTGGGAGCATACGATCCGTGATGCCGACGATAAGCTAGCAACTTGAAAAGATGCTATTACACGTACTATTATGAGTACCAATAAATAGCTTTAGATTAGGTCATGACAAACATCATTTTGGCGGAAACTTCCGCAAGTGTTTCAGAATTAAAAAAGAATCCTATGGGTACAGTGGCAGTGGGCGGAGGCTTTCCAGTTGAAATTCTCAAACGCAATGAACCCGCCTTTTATTGCATCCCCGCCAAAGCTTATGAAGCCTTAATAGAAAAACTGGAAGATATGGAACTCAACGCTATAGCTGATGCGCGCGAAAATCAATCTGAAATCAAAGTAAACTTAGCCGATTTATAATCGCATGATCTATACAGCCTTGCTTTCAAGGAAGATGCGCTTAAAGAGAGTGGTGTGCGCTTGATAACACAATACGTGAACAATTCAAAAATAAGCTGGAAGAACGACTTACCAACCCACATGTTTCCGCCTCAAAACTCTCGGGGCAAAAAAGCCGATACAAAATCAAACTTCGCAATATTGGTTATCGGCTTGTGTACGAAGTGGGAGATACTGAATTAGTCGTCGTGGAAGTGGCTATTGGCAAACGTGAACGTAACGCCGTTTATAAGGCCGCTGCGAAGCGGTTACCTGTAAGCTGGATCGCCGGTAGACAACCCACCCAAAACGAAGCCACAATAACGAAATGTCTCTCGGAGTTTTTCATGTGATCTTTTTTATGTCTGGTGAATTGAACATACAGGGTGCTTTATGTTGGCATGGCGGTTTGCTGGCGTGAAACAGTCCTATGTGTTCTTAATTCAAAGATTAGGCTCTAATGTAAACAATCTTGCATATTTGAAATTAAGGGCTAATATAAGCTCTTTGTTTAGTATTTAATGGTGTGAATATGCAACAAATATTAGCTTCGTTTAGCGCAAGCATTTCTGAATTAAAGAAAAACCCAACGGCTTTACTAAACAAAGCCGAAGGAGAAACTATTGCCATTCTTAATCATAATCTACCAACTGCTTATCTTGTTCCTGCGGATGTATATGAACTGCTAATGGATAAATTAGAGGATTATGAATTAGGCAAAATAGTAAAGGAAAGGCAGGCAGAAAAGCATTTGGCAATTGAAGTTACGCTTGATGACTTATAAATTAAAATTTCTGCCAAGGGCAAAAAGAGAATGGGACAAACTGGATAACTGTATTAAATTTCAATTCAAAAGCAAACTGAGAAAATGTCTAGAAAATCTGCATATTCCGCCTAATAAATTACGTGATTTTGATCGTGCATATAAAATTAAACTTCGCTCAGCGGGTTATCGGCTTGTTTATGAAGTTGATGATCAAGAAATAATTGTTTTTGTTATTGCGGTAGGTAAAAAGGAAAATAATAATGTGTACAATAAAGCAAAAAACAGAAAAAAATCCTGACATTGCGCTCAACCGGAGCGCTGGGTCTTGGACGTTTATTCATTTTTATGCTTTGTGGGATAAATCGCCTATTCGCTGATGCCGCCCTGCGTTAAGTGTACAGGTTCTAACAGTTTTTCCAAATCTTCCCGGCTCAAATCGGTCATTTCAGAGGCGACTTCAATGATAGGCCGGCCTTGTTTATAGGCGGCTTTGGCCACTTCAGCGGCTTTTGCATAACCGATAATAGGATTTAACGCCGTCACCAGTATCGGGTTTTTGGCCAACGCCTGTTGTAGATTATCGGTTCTGACGGTAAATCCGGCTATCGCTTTATCGGCAAGCAGCTTGCTGACATTACCGAGAATTTCTATGCTTTGTAAAATATTGTAGGCAATCACAGGCAACATGACATTCAGCTGAAATGTGCCTGATTGACCGGCAATGGTAGTCGTAGCATCGTTACCGATAACCTGTGCTGCAACCATCGCCGTAGCTTCCGGGATAACCGGATTTACTTTGCCCGGCATAATGCTGCTGCCGGGCTGCAATGCAGGAAGTTCTATTTCGCCTAAACCCGCAAGCGGGCCGCTGTTCATCCAGCGCAAGTCGTTGGCAATTTTCATTAAGCTAACGGCGATGACTTTCAACTGGCCGGATAATTCAACGATGGTATCCTGGGCGCTCAGACTTTCAAAAAAGGAATCATTCGGTTTAAAGGGTAAACCGGTTTCAGCGCTTAATAGACCGGCAAATTCTGCCGCAAACCTGGGGTGGGCGTTAATGCCTGTGCCAACGGCCGTGCCGCCCAGGGCCAATTTATACACTCTGGGTAAAGTCGCATTAATCCGGTCTATGCCGTTGCGTATCTGAAGGGCCCAAGCGCCCAATTCCTGACTCATCCGCACAGGCATCGCATCCATTAAATGGGTACGGCCGGTTTTAGTGACGTTATCCAGTGATGTAGCTTTTTGTTCTATCGTCTCCGCAAGATGAACCAGGCCGGGCAACAGGATTTTCTGGCATTCAAGCGCGGCGCTGACGTGTATAGCCGTTGGGATCACATCATTACTGCTTTGTCCCATATTAACGTCATCATTGGCACTGACAGGTTTTCCGAGCGCGTGTGTCGCCAGATTTGCCAGCACTTCATTGACATTCATATTGGTACTGGTGCCGGAACCGGTTTGAAATACATCGATAGGAAACTGATGCCGGTGCTGGCCGTCGATGATTTGTTGCGCGGCCTGAATAATGGCGTTGCCTTTCGACGCCTCCAGTTCACTTAAGTCCATATTAACCTTTGCCGCCGTTTTTTTTATCAATGCAATGGTTTTGATAAAAGCAGGCGGCAAAATTAAACCGCTGATGGGGAAGTTGTTGATAGCCCGCTGCGTTTGCGCGCCATACAAGGCATCTGCCGGGACTTCCAGCTCACCCATGCTGTCTTTCTCTATTCTGTAGTTTTTAGTCATGGCTTAACTCGATAATAAATTCTTTAACTTGTATTGGTTCGAACGGCCATCCCAGTTCTTTTTGCGTTTCAGGGTCGTACAAAACCGGGATACGAATCGCGTATTGTGCTTGCCACTGCTCAAATTCTGCAATATCAATGGTTTCAACCCATTTATCGAGGTGGTCTGGCAGACAATCCTGGATAATTTCTCTGGCCTGTTCACAAAGATGACAGCCGGAAGTTCCAAAGAGTAACAATCGCATTGCTAATGTTTAGTCAATTTATCCAGATAACCCATCAGCAGGGCGGATATTACCAGCGTTAAATGGATAAGAACGTACCACATTAATTTATCATTTGAGGTTGCGTTGATATTCATAAATACTTTTAGCAATTGAATCGATGAAATCGCGACAATAGATGCGGCCACTTTTAACTTTAGCGATCCGTAATCATGTGTTCCCAGCCATTCCAGCTTCTCAGCCGTGTGGCAAATATCCATTTGCGAAACAAAATTTTCATAACCGCTAAACATGACAATGACGATTAGGCTCCCGACCAGCGTAAGATCAATCAGATTAAGTATCGTCAAAATCAAGTCGGCTTCAGCCACTGCAAAAATATGAGGGAGAAAATGGTAAAGCTCCTGAAAGAACTTCACGGAAAGCGCCAATAACGCCAGACTCAAGCCAATATAAATTGGCGCCAATATCCAGCGGCTGGCATACATCATTCTTTCCAGTGACTGTTCTATTTGCATTTGTGTTGCCATGATTTCATGAGTGTTTGGTTAAATCAAAAAATTACGTGACTTTTCAGCATAGGCGAAAGGCGAAAAAGCCAATCTTTAAACAGGCCGTCCTTTAACCTTTTACCTTGCACCTTTTGTTTTAATGATGTAAATGGGCCGCCAGCCAGCGTCCGGCGACTTCTTCCGCCAACCCTTTCCGCCGGGCGTAATCCTGCAATTGGTCTCTGTCTATTTTACCGACATTAAAATATTGTGCTTCAGGATGTGCAAAGTACCAGCCGCTGACCGCCGATGCCGGATACATGGCATAACTTTCTGTAAGTTCTATACTGGTATTTTTGGTTACATTCAGCAGTTCAAACAACTTGCCTTTTTCGGTATGATCGGGACAGGCTGGATAACCCGGCGCAGGGCGTATGCCCCGATAAGCCTCCTTGATTAACTCCTCCGCAGCATAGGCTTCATCTTTGGCATAACCCCAGTAGTTTTTTCTGACGACCCCGTGCATATATTCTGCAAACGCTTCTGCCAGCCGGTCTGCCAGTGCCTTCAGCATGATGGCGCTGTAATCATCATGGTCCTGTTCAAATTCGTGCAATTTTTCCTCGATACCTATCCCGGTCGTAACGGCGAAAGCGCCAATATAATCAGCCTTTCCGCTAGCAACCGGTGCGATAAAATCAGACAGGCAGTAATTGGGTCTACCGGGTGCTTTCACGTTCTGCTGCCGCAAATGATGCAAGGTCTCCCGTTTTTGTTGACGCGTATCGTCCAGATAAACCACGACATCATCACCGTCGCTATTGGCCGGGAAAAATCCGATTACAGCGCGCGCAGATAACCATTGCTCATTGATTATTTTTTTCAGCATCGCTTGAGCATCTTCAAACAGTTTTCTCGCTTCAACTCCGACGACTTTATCATCCAGAATTTTTGGATAACTTCCCGCCATTTCCCAGGTTTGAAAAAACGGCGTCCAGTCAATGTACCACACCAGGGTATCGAGCGGGAAACCATCGATAACTTTGACGCCCAGAAATGACGGCTTGACTGGTTCGATATTGCCCCAGTTAAACCTGTTGCGTCTTGCTTCTTCCAGTGAATGTTGTCTGGTTTTTGCCTCCCGGCCTTTATGCCGCTCCCTGACTTCTTCGTACTCTTTACGAACGCTTTTGACAAAATCTTCTTTCAGTTCGGCGCTCAATAAATTACTGGCTACTCCGACGCCGCGTGACGCATCCGTTACATAAACAGTTGGACCAAGATAATTAGGTTCGATTTTTACCGCCGTATGGGCGCGTGATGTGGTCGCGCCGCCGATCATCAACGGAATCGTAAAGCCCTGACGCTGCATTTCTTTCGCCATGTGCACCATTTCATCAAGCGATGGCGTAATCAGTCCGCTTAAACCGATAATATCCACATTTTCCAGACGCGCAGTTTGTAAAATCTTTTCGGAGGGCACCATCACGCCCAGATCAATAACGTCATAGTTATTGCATTGCAGTACCACGCCGACGATATTCTTACCGATGTCATGCACATCGCCTTTTACGGTTGCCATCAGGATTTTGCCTTTGGTCTGTCTATCGCCTACGGTTTTATCGGCTTCCATAAATGGCATCAAATAAGCCACAGCCTTTTTCATCACCCGTGCCGATTTGACCACTTGCGGCAGGAACATTTTACCCGATCCGAACAAATCACCGACCACATTCATGCCGTCCATTAATGCGCCTTCAATAACATGCAAGGGCCTTTCAGCTTCCCGTCGCGCCTGTTCAGTATCTTCGTCGATATGGTCGGTGATGCCTTTCACCAATGCATGTTCCAGGCGTTTATTAACCGGCCAGCTGCGCCATTCCTGATCTTCCTGTTTGCTCTCGCTGGTGCTGCCATCACCACGATATTTTTCGGCAAGTTCTAGCAACTTTTCTGTGCCGCTGCCATCATGGCGGTTAAGTACGACATCCTCCACCGCATCCCGCAAATCTTCGGGTATGTCGGCATAAATCGCCAACTGGCCGGCATTAACGATACCCATCGACATGCCTGCCTGAATGGCATGGTATAAAAACACCGCATGAATTGCTTCGCGCACCGGATTATTGCCGCGAAACGAAAATGACACATTGGAAACGCCGCCGGAAATTAGCGCATAAGGCAGCGTTTGCTTGATCTCGCGCGTTGCTTCAATAAAATCCATGCCGTAATTATTGTGTTCATCAATACCTGTGGCGATAGCGAAAATATTGGGATCAAAAATAATGTCTTCGGGTGGAAAGCCAACCTGTTCAGTCAGGATTTTGTAAGCCCGCTGACAAATTTCGACTTTTCTTGCTTTGGTATCCGCCTGCCCTTCCTCATCAAATGCCATGACAATAACCGCAGCACCATAGCGGCGAACGAGTTTGGCGTGTTTAATATAGGTCTCTTCACCTTCCTTAAGCGAGATGGAGTTCACTATGCCTTTGCCCTGGATACATTTTAAGCCCGCCTCCAGAATATCCCATTTGGAAGAATCCAGCATTATCGGTACCTTGGCAATATCCGGTTCGGAGGCAATCAGCATTAAAAAGCGCACCATCGCTTCTTTTGATTCCAGCATACCCTCATCCATGTTGATATCGATAATTTGTGCGCCGTTTTCGACCTGCTGTTTGGCAACTTCCAGGGCCGCTTCAAAATCACCCTGAATGACCAGCCGCTTGAATGCGGCCGAGCCGGTTACGTTGGTGCGTTCGCCGACATTGACAAACAGTGTATCAGGGCCGATAGACATCGGCTCCAGGCCCGCCAGGCGGCATCGTTTTTCAAGAACAGGAACAATTCTGGGCGGGTATGGCTTGACTGCCTCGACGATGGCTTTTATATGCGCAGGCGACGTGCCGCAGCAGCCGCCAATGATATTCAGGTAGCCGTTACGCGCCCAGTCGGCAAGCTCCTGCGCCATGGCTTCCGGTGATTCATCATACTCGCCGAATTCATTAGGCAGTCCCGCATTGGGATGGGCGGAAACATGTGTGTCTGCAATAGTTGATAATTCATCGATGTATTGGCGCAGTTCTCTGGCGCCTAATGCACAATTGAAACCGAATGAAATCGGCTCGGCATGTCTTAATGAGTTCCAGAAAGCGGCAACAGTTTGCCCGGACAGGGTTCTGCCCGATGCGTCGGTAATGGTGCCGGAAATCATCACCGGCAGTTTATAACCGATGTTTTCAAAAACCTGTTCGACGGCAAAAACGGCGGCCTTGGCATTCAGCGTATCAAAAACGGTTTCAATCAGAATGATATCCGCGCCGCCGTCAATCAGTCCTTTTGTAGCGTCTGTATAGGCGGCAACCAACTGGTCAAAGGAAATATTACGAAACCCGGGGTCATTAACATCAGGCGACATTGATGCCGTGCGATTGGTAGGTCCTAATACGCCTGCCACAAAACGCGGCTTTTCAGGTGTTTTTTGGCTGTATTCATCGGCGGCTTGCCTGGCTAATCGCGCAGACTCGAGGTTAATTTCATAAGCCAGCGCTTCCATCCGATAATCTGCCATGGCAATGCTGGTGGCATTGAAGGTATTGGTTTCGACAATATCAGAACCCGCTTCATAATAAGCGTTATGAATAGCTTTAATTATGTCAGGCTGGGTTAATGACAATAAATCATTATTTCCCTTAAGGTCGACATCCCACCCCGCAAAACGATCGCCCCGATAATCTTTTTCTTCCAGTTTGTAGCTCTGGATCATCGTGCCCATTGCGCCATCGAGAAACAGGATTCTCTGTGACAAACACTGTTTTAATAATTCTGTTTTGCTCATTATTGTGCCAAGGGTAATTGTTTTTCTGAATTAATCATTGCTTAAAAAGCCGGCTAGCACTATTATTTTTGCCTGTTTTTGTAGGAGATGAGCATGTCAAAACCAACCATTACTCAGGTATTCAAAAGTGTTCTAGCTGCTTTTATTGGTGTGCAAAGTGAGGCTAATAGAAAAAAAGATTTCGAACAAGGATCGCTTTCAACTTATATTATTGCAGGGTTGATTTTTACGGTTTTTTTTATTGCTGCAATTATTTTTCTTGTTTCTACTGTTACGGGGGCTTAGCGACCTGATTAATGTAATAAAAGCCCAAGCGCTGCTTGAGCTTTTATTAATGATCATATTTTTATTCTGATGTTTTAAAACTTTGTTTTATACTTATGAACATCTCTTTGAGGCCGCCAAATAAATTGGCCACTGAAAAACTTTCTTTAGAGATAAATTTTAATCGAACGAATGCAATAGCCAGAAAGCCGACGATTGAAGGAGATAACTCAAAATAAAGCGACTTTAAAATGCCGGCAAAACCCAGGAAATCCCCGGCATTTTTTCTGTCAGCGCCCTGAAGTGATTCATAGCTGGCACCGCCTTCGCCCGCTCTGACCGACTCCAGAATATAAATATTGAGGCTTTGCATGAGCCATACTAAAGCAAAAAAACCTACTGCACCAATAGCAACCCACATCAATGCATTGCTTGTCTTTGCTTTCATCGCCGACTGATAAAACCAGAGAGCTACAAAAATCATTACTATACCGCTTATCATAAGTTATACCCCTTTTTGTATTATATTTAATTATATTCTTTTAAGGAAAAAGTAAAGATATGTACACTTTAAAGTCATTTTAGAGCTGTCTTTTTCAACAACCTTGCATGATTCATACTTTTCTCGCCCCGGAGTTGTCTGTTTTTTAATTTCACCATTTTCGATGGAATATTTTATGGCTATTTTCATTTCTTTAGTTCGGCCACGAGGATCTGTTGCCGTTGTTTGCAAAACGCCGTCCTTTTTAAACTCCCATTCAATCTTAACGGGTTTCTGCTCTCCATCCAACTTAGTCGCTTCAGCGTATAAATTCCATCTTCCCAGGATCTCGGAATTATCTTTTAATGCAACTTCAGCGTTAGCCGAAAATGTAAAAAAAAGCACCGCCAACGGTAATATTTTAACGTATATTTTCATAATTGTTATCGCCCTTATTTAATCAACTTCAAATAACAGAGTTTAAACTATACCACATTGGCTATCGAGCTTTAACTACAACAATGAAGGAATATTTGCTTTCCACAGGAGATTAAATGCATCGACAATAAGCCTTGACTTTAGCTTTAGCTAAAGTATGATGCAATTTCCGCTTGCTATAAAATTAGCAATTTCTCAAATAAAAATTATTAGGTAGGAGACACATATATGGGATTTATTCTAGATCTGACTGAAACATTAAAAACGCCAGCTGGCATGGTTGGTGCAGTTGTGGTTGTAGCTGCTGTATACTTTCTTTTGAAATGGGTATTCGCTGAGCATCCAGACGACGAAAAATAAGCATAGCCAGCCGGTTTCGGTAATATTTTAGGCTGCAACCTATTCTGACTGAATAGGTTGCAGCCTTATTTTTGTTTCAATATTTCACTACTTTAACATCACTACTGTATTATAATTTGCACATTTTTAGGCGCCCTTCATTTTGGGGTAAAAGTAGTGAACAGTTCAAACATAAGGCACAACGACCCCTCAGGTTTCCCTGATATTTTTTTAAATCCAGCCTAAAAAATGGTTACGGTTGGCTTTGAGAAATTATCTGTAAGAG
>JAGXGJ010000163.1 GCA_024636875.1 Methylococcaceae bacterium
CAAATTTATGATTTTGTTCATTGCGGTTAAGTCTAAGTTATTTTAGGGCTTATTTTCAAGTTTTTTTTCGAAATAGTCTTAGGCTTAACAGATTTGTAGTGTCTTGGTTTTTCCGCCGCGATAGCGGCTTCGTCCAACAAAGAAGAAATTATAAAACAAGAATGTTATGTTTTTGATTTTGCCCCAGACAGGGCATTAAGGCAAATTGCAGACTACAGTTGCCGTTTGAATATAAACGAATCCAACCCTGAAAAGAAAGTAGAAGAGTTTATTCACTTCTTGCCAGTACTTGCTTATGACGGTAGTTCAATGAAACAAGTGGATGCTGCTGGCATTTTGGATATGGCAATGAGTGGCACCACGGCCACGCTTTTGGCAAGGCGTTGGGAAAGCGCATTACTTGTTAATGTTGACAATAACACTTTGCAACGTTTAATGGATAGCAAGGAAGCAATGGAAGCATTGATGAGCATTGAAGGCTTTCGTACTTTGAATCAAGACATTGAGACTATCATCAACAAATCCGATTCCGTTAAAAAAGCGAAGCAGGAAGCTAACGAAAGAGAATTAACTAAAGACGAAAAGAAAGAACTGACTGCCGAAGAAAAAGAATATAAAAGTAAGAGAAAGCAAATTCAAGAAAAGCTTATCAAGTTTGCAACTCGTGTGCCGGTATTTATGTATCTAACTGATTATCGGGAAAGATGCTTGAAAGATATTATTACTAAACTTGAACCTGGCTTATTTAAAAAGGTAACCGGGTTATCGGTCAAAGATTTTGAATTATTGATAAGTCTTGGCGTTTTTAACAGTGCATTAATGAACGATGCTGTATATAAATTTAAACGTTATGAAGACGCAAGTCTTGAATATATTGGAATCAATAAACACCAAAGCGAAGATATTGGCTTGTTCGACACAGTGTTAAGTGAAAAGGATTATCAGGAAAGTTTTTTTAATGAAGAATAGGTATATCGTGACGAATTATTGAGCGATTGGGATAAATGCCGAGTACATCAACAGCCAGATAAAATAGAACCCTTAACCTAATTGGAGGTTTTTATGTATTACGATGTTATTGAAGCACGAGTTATTGGTACTTTAGCCTTTGAAGTTCGTTTTTCAGATGGTTTAAGTGGAAATGTTCGATTTTTACCGTCTTGTCTTTACGGTGTATTTGAAAAACTCAGAAATCCAGATTATTTTAATCAACTTAAAGTAACCGATGGTTTTGTATCATGGGCTGACGAAATCGACCTTGCACCAGATAGCATGTATCGTGCAATTTCACAAACAGGTGAATGGCTTTTGTCTTGAAATAAACGCTCGTAGCATTTAGTTTCGTTGATAAGTACCGCACATCCATCATTTGCCGGATCCGCTATAGCTTATCCGGCTACTAAAAAACTATCCTGTGTTAAGTTGAAAGCCAAATATTCATTACTACTTTACGACAAACCCTGTTACGAATATGCCAAAAGTTATTTGGAAGGCGCTGAGAATCGGAAAACACTGGAGTTCTACGCACAAGAAACCAAGGAAGGCTATGAAACCCCTTTAATCAATGACCAAAGCGATTTTTTACAGAAAGCAGAAAAATATTACAATGAATGTGATTATAAAGCCGCCGCTGTTTACACTCGTTCGGCAGTTGAAAAAGCTTTTAGAAAATATTGTCAGGACAAGAAAAAGAAAATCGTCTTTAAGCCCAAATTGAAAGACTACACCACTGAAGATTTTTGGGGTGTCGTTAAAGCGGACGTCAATTCTTCGATCCAATCAGAAATCGATAAATATCGCGCTTTGGTACTCAATCCTTTCAGTCATTACAATGCTGAAAGACATGAAATTAAAACAGAACTGAAAGACGCCATCAAAGCCGTCAAAAATCTGAAAAATGAATTAAGCAAGCAATCTTGAAAAAATACTTATTAGGAAAAACCATGCAAGCAATAGAATTTGAAACGGATCTAAAAAACGGCCTTATTCAGTTGCCGGTTTCATACAAAAACTGGCAAGAGGGCAAACACGTTAAAGTCATTGTGTTAGTTGATGAAAGTATGGACGACACAGAAGAACAACAAAATCGGCAATCCATCAACCGTCACGCTGGAAAAATCAGCCTGACACAAGACCCTTTAGACTTCCAAAAAAATATACGAGATGAATGGGCATGAGTATCGTTTTAGATACCAACGCAGTACTCTATTTTTTAGCGGGGCGTTTAGCTGAACCTCTACCACAGGCTGATTTTTATGTGTCTGTGATTACCGAAATCGAATTATTGTCTTATCCATTACTAAAGATGGAAGATGAAACTGAAATCCACGCTTTTTTAAAGGATG
The DNA here is from genome assembly GCA_024636875.1 of Methylococcaceae bacterium. Lineage (GTDB taxonomy): Bacteria > Pseudomonadota > Gammaproteobacteria > Methylococcales > Methylomonadaceae > JAGXGJ01. The sequence continues at coordinate 2,346 of JAGXGJ010000163.1, forward strand.
TGACGATTATTGATTTAACTGAAACAATTAAACAATCCGCGATTGCTTTTCGTCGCCAATATCGGCTTAAATTACCCGATGCACTGATTGTGGCAACGGCACATAGTTTAAATGCAGAGTTGTTTACTAATGATATTAAGTTACTGAATGTAAGTGAATTATCTATAAAATCTTTGTTGCTAAAAGTGTAGGTTCAAAAATTTCACACTATTGCCTCCTTGGAGTAAAGAAAATGAAACTCAAACATTTTGAACTATTCAATACCCCTTGGGAACGTGCATGAAATAAAATCGCCAAGCGAGTGACTTTGTAGCATATTACCCAACACGAAGTCAGTCTCACCTCCTCGCAAAAAAGTGTGACAAAGCGGCGGCGCGTAAGCAAACAGTAATGAAAACCCATTTATAGATCGCTTACACAAATTACAAGCCATCAGGAATCACCATGCAAGTACAGCTTCAACCTGAATTTGATGAGATACTACAGCCCTTGGGGAGGCCATGCGCTGGAATTTTTCCTGGCCGCCAGCTTGTATCATGCCCGGAAAATCAGCTTTGCCAGCGCCGCGCACATGGCCGGGCTGGACTTTGATGCGTTTCAAACCCGCTTAAATGAACATTTTGAGCAAGGTTATGTCATCGCTGATGAATGTGTTTTGGAAGTTATAGATACTATAGAAGAAAACCTCTGAGCCGTGAAAGTTGTACTCAACACCAGCCCTATTTATAGGAGCCAAAGTTGGTAAAGCGACCTTTGTAATACCCTCACCCTAATCCTCTCCCAAAGGGAGAGGGGACTTTGTGTCGCTTTATCAACGTCGGACTCTATATTCTTCTAAGTAAAATTAACAGTTTTCACTTGTAGTCGATTGTGTTGATGATATCCATGTACCATACGCCGTTATTGAAGAATTGCGTGATTATTCTCCGCCATCCTTTATTAAACGCGATCACTTTAAGCTATCGCTGCTGCATACAGCCAAGGCGCGAAGTGGCAACTGCATCAAGGTGAAGGTGAGTTGGAAGCGATGATTTAGCTCAAGAATTATCGGCTGAGGGAGTAGAGACGCGATAAATCGCGTCTCTGCGGCAAGATTAATTAAATGTTGTACCGGGTGTAGTTGGCAAAACTGGCATTGTTTGTTTGGGGAACTCGCCTGTCAAACCATTCAGAAAAGCAACGATATCGGCAATCTGCTCTTTGGATAAATCTTTATCCAATTGCATTTTTGCCATCACTGTTACAGCTTCATCCAGAGTTTTAGCGGCTCCATTGTGAAAATAAGGCGCAGTTAATGCGATATTGCGCCAAGTAGGCACCTTCCACATATGTTCATCATCTGGTTTTTTGGTAACCGCAGCTAAGCCTTTATCATCCTTGAAATGGTATTTCGCTGCAAAAAAAGCATTACTATGCATTGGAAATTTCTGGAACACACCCGGGCCATTAAACGCCGGCCCACTATGACAAGCTGTACAGCCCAATTCCTGGGTCAAATTCATACCCCGAACTTGCTGCTCGGTTAACGCTGACTTATCCCCGGCAACGTATTTATCATAAGGACTATTGGGCGTAATCAACGTTCTTTCATAAGCTGCTATTGCTTTAGTAGCATTGTCTTTGGAAATTGCATCCTTACCAAAAGCCTGCTCGAAAGCCAGTCTGTAGCCTTCAATTGACTTCAAGCGGGCGACAACGTCATCCCAGCTTTTCATGCCCATTTCAATAGGATTGGTCACAGGACCTGCTGCCTGATCTTCAAGACTCGCCGCCCGGCCATCCCAGAACTGCACGGCATTAAACGCTGCATTCCATACCGTCGGCGCACTGCGGCCACCTGTCTGGCCATTAACGCCCATGGCATTAGGCCTGTTATCTTCACCACCCAACATGGTGTTATGACAGGAAGAGCAGGAAACTGTATCCGTGGAAGACAAACGCGGGTCATGATATAACATTTTACCCAGTTCAATTTTTTCTTCGGTAGTCGGGTTATCATCAGGCGCCGGCGCTACTGTCGGCAATGCTTCCCAAGCCGAAGCTACTGATACGGAACCTGCCAACGCCAGAGCCGCCGCCAGCGAACGAATTTTAAACATACTATCCTCCAAATATTATTATTAATTGCGGACGACTTGTATCCTGGTGGGTATAAATCGCCCGGTAACCTCATATACCCGTTGAATTGTAAAATATAAAGCTGGCAAGGTACAATCAAATTGAAATTAGTTGTGTATACCGGATAGAAAAAAATATTCGTTCCAGCCTGATAAATTATTTTTGGCTGTCATCCATAACCGGTTTTTTGTTTAAATAGCTAAAAAGCAAACGAACTGTCTTTGCTAAAGCAGCCACTTGATCCACCAGCTCCATTCCCTGACTGAGCCGTGCCGAAATATAATATGCCGGATTTCCGCAATGACAAATTATTCAAAGCGTCACAGTACCAGTGCAACTCCCAATGACGCTATACCCTATCCCTGAAATGAGTAGAACTCCATGGAACGACCGCAATTTGTGAGCTTCGGTGAAGCTTTCCTGTTTTGGCTAAAGCTCGGCTTTATCAGCTTCGGCGGTCCTGCCGGACAAATCTCTATTATGCATCAGGAACTGGTCGAGCGGCGGCGCTGGATTTCAGAACGGCGTTTTTTACATGCCCTGAATTACTGCATGTTGTTGCCGGGACCGGAAGCGCAACAGTTGGCGACCTACCTCGGCTGGTTAATGCATCGTACCTGGGGCGGAATTCTTGCAGGACTCTTGTTTGTTTTACCCTCGCTATTCCTGTTAATCCTGTTAAGCTGGATTTATATGCGCTTCGGTCATGTTTCAGAAGTGGCCGGTGTGCTTTACGGCATCAAACCTGCCGTCACCGCCATCGTGCTGTTTGCGGCCCATCGCATCGGCTCGCGCGCATTAAAAAACCAGGTAATGTGGACATTCGCGGCGTTGGCTTTCTTTGCCATCTTCGTGCTGCATACGCCGTTTCCGTTGATTGTGTTGCTCGCTGCCATAGTTGGCGCAATTGGCGGACGCATCGCACCGCAGAAATTCATCGTCGGAGGCGGCCATGACGCAGCCAAACACGGTTTTGGTCCGGCCCTGATCGACGATGACACACCGATCCCCGCTCATGTCCGGTTCAGTTGGGCGCATTTGCTTAAAATTGTGACGTCGGGATTAATTTTATGGGGCGCCGTGGTGGGATACTTATGCTGGCAATATGGCTGGAACGGTACGATGACGCAAATGGGCTGGTTTTTCACCAAAGCGGCACTGCTGACTTTCGGCGGCGCCTATGCGGTATTGCCTTATGTCTATCAGGGAGCGGTGGAGCATTACCACTGGTTGAGTGCCCCACAAATGATCGACGGTCTGGCGCTGGGTGAAACCACACCCGGCCCGCTGATTATGATTGTCACCTTTGTCGGGTTTCTGGGCGGCTGGAGTCAGTTGCCACTGGGTTCCGAAGCATCATTAACGACCGGCGTCGTGGCTGCGATTGTAGCCACTTATTTTACCTTTCTACCCAGTTTTCTGTTTATCCTGGCAGGAGGACCTCTGGTCGAATCGACTCACGGTAATTTAAAATTTACCGCACCACTATCAGCGATTACCGCCGCTGTGGTCGGCGTTATACTAAATCTTGCCGTATTTTTTGCCTGGCATGTGTTCTGGCCTCAAGGCCTAGCCGGACATTTCGACGGCATTTCCGCGCTAATCGGCGCATGTGCCATGCTTGCGCTGTTCCGTTATAAAGCAGGCGTCATACCCGTCATCACCGTTTGCGGTGTAGCAGGACTTTTGTTCCTGTTTCTCAAACCCTGGCTCGCACAACAGGGAATTTTCTTATAAATTCGAAGCGTTGGTCTCAATACCAGCATTTGCTCCATTCATCTGGATCCGTGGAGAATTGCAGAAAACAATTGCCGGGATTGCTAGTAGCACCTGCTCCAGCACACCTTTTCTAATCAGGCTGCTGACGCAATGCCCGACATGGAGTGCTTAAAGCAAAAACTCCGTTGAAACTCAATGCTTGCAGACAACAATGTCTGATTTTTGGGCTCATGGCAAAGTATCATGGGGGAACCAAGCTGTTTTTTTAAGGTATGAACATAAAACGGGCCCGGATCAACGGCCAACTTTAACCTGACGGACGGATTTGCTTGCTAATCATTACTTTAAGCAACGCCGTAAGTCGCAATACGCTGGCGCTATTGTGCAAAACTGCGACAAAAAAAGTCAACAATCACAGGTAAAAATTCTGCCTTATTGATTTTTTTATATCAAAGGTCGAGGGCTTGGCTTTTAACATACTCGCTCTCTGCAAAAATGTCCCTGTTATCCTCAACCCTGTCCAGATAAACTTTCCCTTCCAGATGATCGACTTCATGCTGAAAGACCCGGGCAACAAACCCTTCCAGTTTGGCTTCCATTAAAATGCCTTGTTGATTGGTATAGTTGATCTGTATTTCTTTATACCTGGGCACTAATGCACGGATGCCAGGAATACTCAAACAGCCTTCCCAGTCTTTTTCCTTAATATCCGACAAAGCATGAAAAACAGGGTTGATCATCACCGTGGGTTCCATCAGCGGAGCTGATGGATAACGCTCGGTAGGGCGCGAGGCAATGATGATAATCCGCTTTGATACGCTAATCTGGGGTGCAGCTATACCGACACCCAGAGTTGTTGCCAGGGTGTCTTGCATCGTTTCGATTATCTGCTGGAGTTCAGCGCTCGGCATGGCAGTTACCGCTTGGGCCTTCAGGCGGAGCACTTTTGCACCTAATTGAGCAATCTCGCTGATATTAGCCATTATGATGCCTGCAATTCATCCAAAATCACCGATTGAGCTTGTATGGGCTCTTCATTGGTTACATGTAACAGCTGCAGATAACAACCATCAGGCTGTAACAGCCAAGCTTGCGTGTTATCTTTTAAATACAAGTCGAGATCATGCAATATACGGTTATAAAGGCGTTTGCTTTCAATGGGAAAACAGATTTCCACGCGGCGGAACATATTGCGATTCATTAAATCTGCACTGGAGGCATAAACTTCCTGATTGCCATCGTTGGCGAATGCATAAATCCGGGCATGTTCCAGAAATCGTCCGATAATGGCACGAACTTCTATGTTGTCAGAGACGCCGGGAATACCGGGCCTGAGGCAGCAAATGCCCCTGACGATTAATTTCACTTCAACCCCGGCCTGAGACGCACGGTAAAGGGCTTGTATTATTAGTTCTTCAACGATGGCATTGACTTGAATGATGATTTTTCCCGGTTTGCCATTTTTGGCATGAGTTATTTCCCGTTCAATTTTTTCAAGTATCTCTTTATGCAAGGTAAACGGTGATTGCAGTAATTTGTTTAACTTTGTGACCTTGCCCAAACTGGTCAACTGTGCAAACACCCGTCTGACATCTTCACCCAATTCTTTATCACAGGAAAACAAACCATAATCGGTATAGAGCTGAGCGGTTTTAGGGTGATAGTTGCCGGTGCCCAAGTGCACATAATTACGCAATTCTTTACCTTCCCGTCGTAATACCAGACACATTTTGGCGTGAGTTTTATAACCTACAACCCCATATACGACATGTACGGCGGCTTCCTGTAATTTGGAGGCTAGATCAATATTGGCTTTTTCATCAAATCGGGCTCTTAACTCGATAACAACGGTGACCACCTTGCCTGCTCGTGCGGCTTTGATCAAGGCCGCAACGATGGGCGAATCAGAACCGGTACGATAGAGCGTTTGTTTAATTGCCAATACTTCTGGCGCTGCCGCCGCCTGACGTAAAAATTCAACGACAGGCGAGAAAGATTCAAAAGGGTGATGCAGCAAAATATCATGACGCCTGATCGCTGTAAACATGTCTTTATTTCGCGCAAGTTGGGGTGGAACACTCGGTTTGAAAGAGGCGAACTTAAGATCAGGTCTATCTACGAGTTTATTAACTTCCTGAATTCTGTTCAGATTGACCGGACCATCGACTAAAAACAAGCGATCCCGGCTCAATTCAAAACGATCCAGTAAAAAGCTCACGGTATCATCAGGACAATTGCGATCAATCTCCAGGCGTACTTCATCACCATAATTACGCATCGCCAGTTCGCCTTGCACTGCCAGCAACAAGTCGTCAATGGCATCATCATCCACAAAAAAATCACTGTTTCTAGTGACCCTGAACTGATAGCAGCCTTTAACTGTCATGCCGTTGAACAATTCACTGACAAACGCATGAATAATCGATGACAAAAATACTAAATCAGCAGGGCCGCTTTGGGTCTCGTCAACGGGCAATTGAATAACGCGCGGCAAGGCTCTGGGTGCTTGTAAAATAGCTCTACCGCTATTTCTGCCGAAGGCGTCTTTGCCCGTTAATGAAATAATAAAATTTAAACTCTTATTGAGTATACGTGGGAAAGGGTGCGCGGAATCCAGGCCAACAGGCGTTAAGATGGGTAATAACTCATCATTAAAATAATTTTCCAGCCATTTTTGTTGTGCTTCACTCCATTCAGTGCGGCGGATAAAACGTATATTTTCAGCTTCCAGTTCAGGAATCAGAATTTCATTAAGAACCTGATATTGTTCATCCACCAGTTTATGTGCATAAATGGATATCTGCTCCAGTTGTTCATTTGGCGTCAAGCCATCTGAACCTACGACATTCGCATCCATAGCGGCCATTTGGATAACGCTGGCAACCCGAACCTCGAAGAACTCATCGAGATTTGAACAAGAGATACACAGGTAGTTAAGCCGCTCCAGTAAAGGAACAGCTTCATTTTTTGCCTGAGCCAAAACACGTTTGTTGAATTCAAGCAAACTTAGATCGCGATTGATGTAAAGCTCCGGGCTTTCGAGATTTATTGTTTCAACTGCTTCGTCTATATCCATTTTATTCCTTATACTCTCGGGTATAACGCCTGTGATAAAAACGTGTCGGTCACTGATTTGCTCAATATCCAAATTCAAATCAGCTTTTGCTAACTGTGCATTAATTTCTTCCATGCTAAAAGCCGCGAGTAAGGAATGATAAAAATCCCGTTGCAGAATTTCAGGTTCGCTGGCGGCATAGGTTTTCACGATTGTTTGCGCATCCTCTATAGAAGCGGGGCGCAATAAATCCATAATGATGATACGTGTGCCTGGCCTCGAGTATTTTTTTATTGTTTGCCAAAGCGTCTGCGGATCAGGCAAATGATGCAAGAGACTATTACTGAAAATTATCTCATAGCTGGACTGCGGTAATATGACGTCAGGCAACAGACCCGGTATAAAGTTTATGCGCTGCGTCAGATCAGACGTTAATGCTGATTTTGCACGATCCAGCATCGGCCTGGAACCGTCAACCGCATGTACTTTACTTAAAGGAAAGGCTTTGGCAAAGCGGTAACTGATATCGCCTGGACCACAGCCTAAATCCAGCGCTGTACCGCTAAATACGGGATCATTGATGAATGATTTCAGCCGTTGTATAAATTCATCATGCGGTATTTCAAAATCTGCTTCAGCATAGGCTTTTACCTGACTTTCTTCTTCCATTAATTCAGACTCTAACAAACGTTTCATACAGTGAAGCCTCGTTTTCCCTGTAATCCTCCCGTATGGATAGCAATAATACGCTGGCCCGGTTTAAAAGAGCGTTTTTCTATCAAATCGTAGAGTGCGTACATCATTTTTCCGGTATAGACAGGTTCAAGAGGAATCCCTGTTTTGAATTCAAAGTCTGCAATAAATGCCATGAGTTCGGTAGTAGTTGTGGCAAAACCACCGAAGTGATAGTCCAGGTTAATCTGCCAGTTACTACAGGGTTGTGGTAATAAAGATTCAACGTCAGACTGTAAAAATCCGGCATTTTTTAATGCTGCAAAACCCAGGACTGATTTTTGCTCAGGAACAGCGTCAATAATGCCCGCCAACGTTGCTCCCGTTCCACAAGGGGCGCAAATTATATCGTATGCGACATCTATTTCGTTAACCAGTTCCCTGACACCTTTTAACGCCAACACCTGCGCACCGCCTTCCGGAAGCCAGTATTGACCTGGTATTAATCCTGGCAAATCATCACAGCCTTTGTATTGCCGGAGTAATCTGTAGTTAGAACGGGATACAAACTTCAGCTCCATACCCCAGTTTTGTATATCAGATAATGTCGGTGTTAACATTTCCGGTCGCTCGCCCCTTATAAACCCAAGCGTTTTCAGTCCCATAACCTTAGCTGCATAAGCCAGGGCATGCAGATGATTGGAATAAGCCCCGCCCATACTGATAATCGTATCGGCGCCCGTAGACAGGGCATTATCAAGGCAATATTTAAGCTTACGCCATTTATTCCCGGAAATAACACGATGCAGCAAATCATCGCGCTTCATCCATAGTTCGATTTGGTATTGAGCAAACAATGGATCATCGATCTTTGCCAAGATCGATGGCTTGAAGGTTTCTTCCAGTTTTATAAGTTCAGAGTGCATTTTTGTGCGGACGTTTTAAATTGATTGCAACCAGTCTGCAGATTATCGAACATTTTTTATACGTTAAGGAAAAAAAATAAACAAACAGGCATCGATAATGGTAATTAATAACGGCGCTGAAACTTGCGTGCGATTCGTTATTTGCGGAATTTGAATCTTCAAATCCCTGACATGATTGAAGGTCTAACCGAGCTTAAACCCAACAAAAAAACCTCCCGCCGCACTGACACCTTTGCTGGTTATCCTTGACAGGCGTTCTACCAAAAAAACACCGGATTTTTTTGCAACGACAGTTGCGGTATTGGCAGCCTGTTGCAGATTTATATCGCTTATTTCTGTGATGCCATAATATTCACCAGCAAACAACAACACGATTGCAGCACCGCCTAGAAAAAGCGCCGCGAACAACATTTTTTTTGCAAAATAACCGACCGCCACACCCATAATGAAAGGCGCACCAACATTGTCAATCAGAAAATCCGGAGCAAAGATGTCGGCGGAAGGAACAGCATCGATTGAATTGTTTGTCATGGCCGTGATTTTTCCTTTTTTGTTTGCCAATCATAAAATATTATGACACTTGAAAGCCCTATTCCGTTCGTCCTTACCTATCGACTGTGCTCAGGACTAAAGTCAAGGCTTTTCCGAAAAATGTATTTACCGGAATTATAGTGTGCTCATCCCTATCCATCAGACGATTTCTGAAGTCAGCTTTAAAAAAACCCTGCGTCAATAAAACGCCAAATGTTAAGGTGATGTAAGCCAGCCTTGCCAATCCATTATTTTCCTTGTGTTGTCTGGTTTTCGGATAACTGAGTGGGTGGATTATATTAGTAAAAATATCATCGATAGTTTGATTTGTGCCGGCAATATCTGAATTTTAGCGGCCAAGCACGATTTCGGCTGAAGCCTAATGACATAAGAATGGGAATCAGATTAAGACCGACAGGCTCCTGGTAAAGGAATTATAGAGTCCGACGTTGGTAAAGCGACACAAAGTCCCCTCTCCCTTTGGGAGAGGGTTAGGGTGAGGGTATTACAAAGGTCGCTTTACCAACTTTGGCTCCTATAATTGACTACAGTTTGTTAACAACCTGGACTAACCAGACACCTCAATAAAGCCATGCAAGCCGCGTCTGGATTTAACCGCAAGCCACTCTTTCAACTGCTTTAGCTCTTCGGTTTCTTCCAGGATATCCAGACTTTGTTTGCTTTTTAACAGGCGAAACGCCGCTGCAAGTACTTTATAGCGATCACCGGTAATGCCCGCACGCCTTAGCCCTACCGTATTTAATTTGTAATGGCGGGCCGGGCGGCCGCCAATCAGCATAAACGGAATAACATCCATATTGAGTCCGGTAGTCCCCTGCACTATCGCGTACGAACCGACCCGGCAGAATTGATGCACCACCACAGCGCCGCCCATAAAGACGTTATTGCCCACTTCGACATGCCCGCCAATCGCGACATTATTGGCAAATATTGTGTTATTGCCGATAGTGCAATCATGCGCGACATGGCTGTTATTCATAAAATAACAGCCTGAACCAATACGGGTCTCGGCATTTTCTTTAGAAGCTCTATGTGCGGTAAATCCTTCTCTAAATACATTATTATCGCCAATAGTCAGCCAGGAAACCGTTTCTGCTTTAAAACTTGTATCCTGAGGCAGACCGCCTAATACTGCATGGGGATGTAAAATATTGCCGGCACCCATTTTTACTTGACTGTGAACCACGGCATGAGCGCCCACCTGGCAATTAGCACCCATCTCAGCGCCCGTTTCAATTACGGCAAAAGGCCCAACTGTAATATTGTCTCTCAATGTTACATCGGGCGCTATAAAAGCGGTCGGATGAATGTTTTGTGCCATATTGACTATCCTCGGGGATGAAATTTTGAATGTAAGTCTTTCAAGCGTTCGCGGGCAACATGGGTATAAATTTGGGTAGTCGATAAATCGGCATGACCCAACAATAATTGCACAACGCGCAAATCCGCACCATGATTTAATAAATGCGTAGCAAATGCATGCCTTAAGGTATGCGGTGACAACTCTTTATTGATCCCTGCTTTCTTTGCATGACGTTTGATGATATGCCAAAAAGCCTGTCTTGTCATGCCGCCTGCGCGGTTGGTCACGAACAAATAATCGCATTGCCGGTCACCAAGCAGGGTTTTTCTGGCCTGGCTCATATAGCCTTCCAGCCAGCTCATGGCTTCTTCACCAACCGGCACCAGCCGCTCCTTGTTACCTTTTCCTGTGATTCTAACCACGCCTTGCCGGAAACTGATCTGTTCAAATTTTAAACCAACCAGCTCCGATACTCTAAGTCCGGTCGCGTAAAGCATTTCCAGCATGGTTTTATTCCTGAATCCCAAGGCATTCGTAACTTCCGGCGCATCCAGCAATAAGTCTACATCTTTTTCAGAAAGCGATAGCGGCAAAGGTCTGCCTATATGGGGTGATTCTATCAATGCGGTAGGATCAATTGTTATGCGGTTTTCCCTGATATAATAGCCATAAAAGCGCCGCAAACTGGACAGAATCCGAGCTGAAGATCGATTGCCTATGCCCGCTTCATAGCGACTGGCCAAAAATTTCGATAAATCGCCCGTATCGACTTCCAGCATGGATTTACCTGCCAGCCATTTGGCAAAAATTCTCAAATCGCTGCTGTAGGCGGAAAGCGTATTTTCACTCAACCCCTGCTCTACCCAGACGGCATCGAGAAACTGCTCTATCAAGGCAATAGCACTCATTGTTTATGAGCCGCTTCATAGTCCAGCAATTTAGATTTGATAGCGATAAAATCACCTTTTGTTTGCCCGCAATAGCCTCCCCTGCCGGAAACTGACAAAACCCGATGGCAAGGTATAATCACGGGATAAGGATTATACCTGCATGCATTGCCGACAGCTCGCGCAGCCGAGCCTATCTTTCCAGCAATTGCGGAATAAGTCATGGTTTTTCCAAAGGGGATTTTGCACAGTTCAGCCCAGACTTTATGCCGGAAGACGCTGCCCTGGTTTAACAGTTTAATGTGAAAGAGTTTATCGTTATTCAACCAATACTGGCTGAATTGCCGCTGTATTTCATCGTCTTGCGGGAAAATGCCCTCATCAGGTTCCCAGTCAGCTCTAATAATAACGTCTTGCTGACGGTATAACACCAAATCGCCTGCAGGCGTTTTAATCTTTATTACGTCCTCAGTTCCAGAGCATTTATCTACCCAGTGAATTACAAATGGCACTAAACAATACCCGAATAGTTGGTTAACCGATTTGAACGCAATTGTACCAGTAAGCACGTAGAACAGGCACAGCATAAAGTGAAAGCAATCCTCGCTGAATTTCAACTAATCTGACACAGAAAGCGATGCCACCTGACAATACAAATCAAAGATGCTCCAATCAACAGTTGAGAATCAGGATGATGTGGTGAGGGCTGTCATTCGCCCTCACCGAGGGATTAACGACTTCTATTCCGGTTTAGTTTGTTGCTGTGGTTGTTGCTTCATTTGTTGGCGCTGTACCTTCATTTGTTGGCGTTGTTCCTTTCTTTGCTGGCGATGTGTTTTTCTGATCTCATGCTGGGTTTTCATGAGTTCCAGCTGCTGGTTTTTAAGTTGTTCTTTTTTGGCAGGGTCTGTCTCAGCCAAAATCTGATTTGAAAGGTCGTGCATCTTCAGCATGTGTTCCTGCATGGCGCGCATGTGCTGATCTTTTTGTTCTAAAGTCATGCCACTCATCTTTCCCATTCCCATTCCCATACCCGGTTGCATTGGCTCAGCAACTTTTAGCGGTTCCACGGCGAAGCTTGTCACGCTTAAGGGAAGTAACAGTAACAAAGCGGCGGTTGTTTTATATAAATGTTTCATTGGGATTACCTGTGTTTGATTGGTTGAAATTTAAAAGTTATGCGAACCTTGGGAGTTTAACAGGAATTAAAAGGGCACCCTTCATTTTCCAATTAACAGTTTAACAAAATTTCCCCAGGTGTTGTGATATGCATTTAGAGCAATCACATACAAGGAGAAGATCATTAAATTTACCCGCCGCCCCGATCTCGATACTCAAGCCCGTATAAAACTCGTCGTGCAAGCATTAGCTTGCCAGGGTATTTATGGGGCAAGAACCGCATTAGCCAACCGATACCAGATATCCAGAACC
>JAGXGJ010000164.1 GCA_024636875.1 Methylococcaceae bacterium
ACGGGTAGAAAAGTTGTGGAGGGGTTTAAAGAATCAATGCGAATTGTATTTGATAAACATCTGGGGCAATGGAATTATGTTGCCATTCCTGACACGACAATTTCAGAAGTTGCCTAAGTTATTTTGTGCTCGTTCCTTAGGGAATCTGATGAACTGACCGAAGACGGCTACTTGCTGGGATTTTCCTTTACGGAAATGGCGGACCGCCTTGCCGGGTTACTGCGCAATATCGGCTTGACTCAAAACTTTGCACCCTTGGTGGTCGTCGTTGCCCACGGCTCCAGCAGCGTCAATAATCCCCACTTCGCCGCTTACGACTGCGGCGCCTGCTCAGGTAAACCGGGAGCACCCAATGCCCGAGCCTTTGCCTGGATGGCAAATCATGAATCAGTACGCGCAATCTTGCGCGAACGCGGCATCGATATTCCAGACAACACACGCTTTGTAGCGGCTCTACACAATACCAGCCGCGATGAAATCACCTATTTCGACAAACATTTGCTGGAAAAGCATCCCGCATTTGGCCTCCATGATTTCCAGCATGCTATGGAAAAAGCCCTGCAGCGTAATGCGAGGGAACGCTGCCGTTGGTTTGAACTGAGCCCGCAATCGCATTCCAACGAAGAAGTACACCAGCACGTCATGGAACGCACTTCTTCAATATTCGAACCCCGTCCGGAATACAATCATTCCAATAATCTTTACACTATCGTCGGCCGCAGGGAATTGACCCGGAATTTGTTCCTCGACCGCCGCGCTTTTCTGCATTCCTACGACCCTGATACGGATGCGCAGGGCGACATCATGGTCCGGATTCTATCCGCAGTCATCCCTGTCTGCGGCGGCATTAATCTGGAATATCTGTTCTCGCGTGTCGACAATTCGGTGTATGGCGCCGGCACCAAGCTGCCTCACAACGTGATTGGCTTACTCGGCGTTGCCAACGGCGTCGAAGGTGATTTACGTATGGGTTTACCGTCGCAAATGATTGAAGTGCATGAACCCGCACGCTTGTTGATTGTAGTCGAACAGACCTGCGATATTCTGGATAAAACCATCGCCAATCTGGGCCCACTTAAAGAATGGCTCAATAACGACTGGGGGCGCTTTGTAGCTTGCCACCCTTCAACCCGTGAACTTTTTCTGTATTCCGTTAAGGGTTGGGAAGCAGTTAATCTGCCGGACGAATACGTGGTTCCGCAGGCAACCCATTTGGAAAAAATCATCGTGGGTCAAACGCAAACAATACCGGTTCATCAATTCATTCGGAGGCACGCATGAACGGATTAGTCTTAACCAGTCAGTTTTTACCCTTACTGGGCTTCTTGCTTATTTTTCTGACCGAAAACAACGAGAAAAAGATCGCCAGAATCAGCTTCTGGTGCAGCCACGCTCTGGGCCTTAGCGTTGTGTCTTTATTAATCTTGTGGGCCATCGCCGGTTATCCGAACCATGAGTACCAGTGGTTTACGCTGTATACAAGCGGTGAATACCGCTTCCCGATATTGTTTTATCTGGATCGGATCGGTGCTGTTTACCTGTTTTGCGTATCGGCCATATTTTCCATTATTATCAAATATTGCCGGGTTTATTTACACCGTGAAGCCGGGTATAAGCGCTTCTTTCTGACCATATTCGGTTTCATATTCGGACTGAACCTGGTTATTTTATCGGCTCTATTGATATGCTCTTTGCCGGATGGGAAATTGCCGGCATATCGTCATTCCTGCTGATCGCATTCTACCGGCACCGCGTACGACCAATTCGCAATGCCTTAAGGGCTTATACTATTTACAGGTTTTGCGATATTGGCTTATTGTTGGGAGCCTGGATGAGCCATATGTTATTTCACGAAAGCCAGCATTTCAGTCAATTAGGCAATTTATTCAATAATGCGGCAATGCCGCCTGCAGGTTACGCCTCTTTACTACTGCTTTCGTCTTTAATCCTGATTGCCGCCTCCGGTAAATCGGCGCAGTTCCCTTTCTGCTTCTGGCTGCCAAGGGCTATGGAAGGACCAACCCCTTCCAGCGCTATTTTTTATGGAGCCTTATCGGTACATTTGGGTGTGTTTTTGCTGCTAAGAACCACACCGATCTGGACTTATCATTATTTCACCCGATTTATCGTGTTTGCCATCGGTTTCCTGACCGTCATCGTAGCCAGCTTATCTGAAAAAACACAGTCGAATATCAAGGGGCAAATCGCTTATGCGTCTATCACCCAAGTGGGATTCATGTTCATGGAGCTGGCTCTCGGTTTTGAATCACTGGTACTGATCCATTTTTTCGGTAACGCATTTTTACGCTGCTATCAATTACTGGTATCGCCATCCATCGTAGCGCACCTCTTAAGAGTGGAAGGCTCAGCCGATACCGATTTTTACATTAAAACAAGAAGTTCAAGATTCCAGTACTTGCCGGTATCGATTCGCGACTCACTTCCGGAAGTATTACAAAATACGCTTTATGTATTCTCGCTGCAAGAAGGCAATTTGGAGCTATTGGTCCGCGCCGTACTTTGGGCTCCCCTGAAGAGCATCGGGGCAATCATCAATGCCATGAAGCCTTGGTTAAACCTCCTGATCGGCATTGGTGTTTTCGGATTGGTTTGGCTCGTCATTGAAGCAACAGGCGTCAATACCAAATATTTGGCGATCCCGATAGCTGTCTTTATGGTGCTGGCGTCGTTGAGCGCCTTCAGCCAAAAACACAGCCCCTTCAGCGTCTGGAATGCCATCGGTCTGAGCTCAATTCTGGCGGGAGTGGCGGTTTGGTTGTTAAATCCCGCAGCATGGTTCGATGCGGTGATATTTGGCAGCGGCATCATCCCTTCCTGGATTTTCGGGATAGTGATCCTGGCCAAACTGCTCAAACATGAGCATCTTGCCGATTCGCCTTTTGCCTATCGGGCGATGGCGGAAACTCAACCTAAACTTTCATTGCTATTGTTTTTGAGCTTCCTGGGATTGGCCGGATTTCCGATATCACCTGCCTTCCTGGGCGAAGACTTATTGCTTTCCCACGCCAGCAGCCACGATCCATGGTTTGCACTGCCTATCACCATTGCTTTCGTCATTAACGGTATCGCTGCCGCGCGCGTGTTCCAAAGGCTATGCATGGGCAGGCCGGCTGAACTTAGTGTCGTACCAGAAGATATTGGCGTCGATGTACAACACTTTGTCGAAACATCGAGCCCTTATACGGTTTAAAAAACTTTTTTCTCAAAAAAACAAATACGTCAATCTATTAAATCAACCCCAGTTTTAGGCAATATTTATGAATAAAATCAAACAAACCGTAGTTTTAAGCACCTTTTTACTCGCTCAACCCATTTCCAGTTTTGCCAACGACGCGACCGACAACATGTTCGGCGTATGGGGCTCTGCCACGTTTCAAGGTGATTTTAAATCCTTGTCGCCCAATCTTGGCAAATTTAAATGGTCAGTCATGAATCAAAGCCGTACCCGCGAAGATTCTCCCCAAGGTTCAAGATTTACAGAGAATCTGTTATTCAGCCAGATCGGTTATCAAATGAATACTAACGCATCGCTGTGGGTCGGTTATGCACATGACTGGCTTCATCCACTAAATAAGACTGCTTTTCAGGAGAGCCGTCCTTATGTGGATTTTGTCTGGACACAGGACTTGGGTGATTTCAAACTCATGAGCCGAACCCGTATGGAGGATAGGATAAACCAGACTACCGGTAATGAAGGCTACCGCGCCAGACAATTATTACAAATGAGACATCCTCTGCCATTTGTGGAGAACTTAAGCGCCTACGCCGGCGATGAAATCATGTACTATCTGAATCAAACAACCTGGGGTAAACAAGGTTTTACAGAGAACCGTATTTTCACCGGATTAAGCTATCAATTCACGCCAAAATTGGGAGCTGATTTAGGTTATATGGGCCAATACGTGTCCAACAAATCCGGTAATAATTTATTTACCCACAATTTACAGGCCAATATAACTTATAAATTTTAGCCGACGACAACGGTGTAATCATAGCCTCAGCCTCCCATACTACGGCAGTCATATGGAAGATATTAAAAATGACATACCGATGATCACCCAAAGGTAATACAGGCTCAAGCCAGGAAAAACCCCTAATAATCGAAACAGCCAACCCATTGTGACGCCGGCCTGAAAAGTCGTTAAGGCAAACACTAGTAGTTCGTCATTTTAATTATGACGGATAAAACTGGAGTAGCTATTCAGTCCCCCTCTTTGAAAAAGAGGGTTAGGGGAGATTTTTTAAATAAATCCCCCTCAATCCCCCTTTTCCAAAGGGGAAAGTGAATATGCGACTGCTGACTAACTCTAATTTTACACGACAAAACAATGCTGACTGAGTACTAGAAGCAAGATCAAGCCAGTTGATTCATTATCCAGTCTGCCAAAATCGAAAAGATAAAATGTTAAATAAACGGCGGCTAATAATCCCAGCCAATGCTGGACTTGCTTTATAACAATCGAGCGAGCCGATACACCCGTTTCTCTCGCCGCTTTCCATTCTATAAACAGGCAGGTACAAAAAAACAGGAACCATCGCCAGCCAATACCAGTGACTCGCAGGTTGTGCGGCATCGGTAATGCAAATTGCATTGGTTTAAATCAACCGAAAATGTTGGTTGATTTAAACCATGCCAAGAGCTCGAAGGAATTTAAAACCAGCCAGAAAGAGCCCGATAAGGGCTTAATTTACCGTCATTTATCGTTGACATTATCGGGACTTTGGCACAGGTTGCGGCATTGGCGGTAATCAGCTTACTCACCGTTGATCCAGTCACTGCTTACGTTATAATTTTGGCATATAGCTTGCTTTATACAGGATGGATAGACGCAAAACCTGGCCAAATCGGTACGGATTATTCAGGCAAACGCCGATAGTGTTTAAACGTGATCTTGCATCTATCGGCAAATCGGCCGATCTATTTATCATTAAATTAAAGGAAAAAAAATGAAAATACATACATTGAAAAATACAGCTGTTGCTGTAGTCATTGCTTTAACTGCATCAATGGCTTCTGCAATAAGTGTTTCAGCTGCAACCGATAGCAAACCCAAACCAACTGTTTCATCATCGTCCGCCAAGACAAAAGAATCTTTGTCCATGAAGCGTAAGTTACTTGAAGAAAGACAACAAAAAGTAGACCACGAAGCGTTAGAGGCAATCACAGGAACTCAGAATGCTCTCATGGCATTGCAAAAAAAAGACACAAAAAAAGCCATGGCTTTGTTGCAAGAAGCCTCTGGAAAACTTGATGTCCTGCTGGCCAAGTACCCAGATCTAACTTTGCTACCAGCCAATTTGGAAGTTGATGTTTACGAGTTCGATAGTAACTCTAAACAGGTTAAAAAGATAATCGATGAAGCTGTTAAATTACTTAAAGACCACAAAGTCCAGGATGCTCGTTACATCCTGGCTGATCTCGTTAGTGAAATTCGCATCACCAGTGTAAGCATTCCTCTCGGTACCTTTCCTGTGGCAATCAAGGAGGCAGTCAAACTAATCGATAGCGGCAAAACAGATGAGGCTGAAAACGCTCTCTACGATGTCCTCAACCTGTTGGTTAAAACCACCGAGATATTTCCATTGCCGGTACTTCAAGCAGAAGAGTTGTTGACAGCTGCGTCAGAGTTGGAACATAAGAGCGATTTAAGCAAGGAAGGCAGCAGAAAGGAAATACTGAAACTGACCGATGCCGCCAAGGGTAAGCTGAAACTTGCTGAAATGTTGGGCTACGGCGATAAAAAAGATTATAAACAGCTTTACAACGCTATCGATGATCTAAAAGACGTCATTCATTCCGAAAAATCAGCAGCCGTTTGGGATAAGATCAAAGCCTCACTTTCAGCTTTTAAGAAAAAGATCATGCACACGAAAAAATAAATTTCAGCGGCGCCTCCTTTAATATTTATTGCTTAGAGGAGGCCAATCCGCTTATTGATGTCATGACCGGATATTTCAACATCTCCAAAGCCAGTTGCGCCATATTTTTTGAACCGCCACCCTGCCCTAATTGCTCCTTCAGCAGGCTCAAATTGGCACGCATTTCGTCAGCATAGCTTGTGTCAGTCAAAAGACGTTTAACTTCTGCGGCCAGGTTCCCGGCGCTCGCCTCACTCTGAATGAGTTCTTTGACAATGCCTTTACCCAGAACAATATTCGGCAAACCTATAAATGGTGTATTCACCAGCCATCTCCCTAACCAGTAAGTTACAGGAGAAAGTTTGTAGGTAATGACCATAGGCACGGTCAACAAGGCGATTTCCAGCGTTACTGTTCCTGAGGTTGTCATTACCACATCACAGCATTGAATGACATCGTATGGCTGATTTTTAACTACGGTAATTTCAAGGGGTGACTGACCTATATATCCTTCAAGCAGTTCATCACTGACTGAACCCGCTTGAGCCAATATAAACTGGATATCGGGCAAGCCTGTTTGTAACTTTTCAGCTGCGGCTAGCATGACCGGCAACATCCGCTTGATTTCGTTGGCACGACTACCCGGCAGTAACCCGACAACCGATTTTTTTTCATCCAATCCAAAATGCGCCATATCTTCAGATCGGCTATGCAGAGGGTGGACTTTATCAACAGAAGGATGACCGACATAGCGTACCGGCACATTCTCGGCATCATAATAGGTTGTTTCAAACGGAAATATCACCGCCATCATATCGATCACTTTACCATATGCCTTTACCCGGCCGGGCCGCCATGCCCAGACTTGGGGGCTTACATAAAACAGCACCTTAATACCCTGTTGCCTGGCGTAACGCGCCAGTTTAAAGTTAAATTCCTTGTAATCGACACAAACCAGTAAATCGGGGCGTTCAGTTGAGATAATGCGCTGCATAAGTTGTAATGCCCTGCGAATTTCGCCATAGTGCTTGATAACTTCTACCACACCGATAACGGCAATGTGGGCTGAATCATAGCGAATATCGATACCGGCCTGGGCCATTTTGGCGCCGCCCATGCCGATACCTTTAATTTCCGGCCGATGTTTTTTCAGCTCCAGAAACATATTTGCGGCGTGTTGGTCGCCTGAGGATTCCCCGGCGCTGAATAAAATGGTTAAAGGTGTTTGTTGAGACATGGGTAAGTTTACCTTTTGCTTCAGAGTAACGTGTAAGAAATAATTCCGACTGATGCAAATATATTGGCTCATATGATACTACTTATCAATCCCGGTTATTGATTACACCCATTGTCTTGGCCCTCTTTAAATGGAGGAAGGAATTTTTAGATGCTATGAATGAATGCAAAGCCCGTGAGAGCAGCCGAGCCGCGCTTGAAAATATTTCGCAACAGAACCTGCAAGCCTTGATGCTCATAAGGCTCCAATTGTTTTCAAAAACTGGAAACTCTGCCGCGTAAAGTATAATATAGAGATATTTATAATTTATGAGGCACTGCTATGCACGTTACCCTGGTCCGAGTTCAAGTAAAGCCCGCTCATATTGATGATTTTATTGTCGCCACACGGCTTAACCATGAAGCTTCCATCCAGGAGACTGGCAACCGTCGTTTTGACGTGCTGCAATCATCCGAGAATCCCGGTCATTTTATCCTTTATGAAGCCTATGCTTCTGCCGAGGCTGCTGCAACTCACAAGCAAACAGCCCATTATTTAGCCTGGCGCGATATGGTAACCGATTGGATGGCGGAGCCACGTCAGGGAGTCCATTATAAAGGCCTCTTTCCGCAAGGTTAAAAGCGTATGCAATTCGCCCCTTTTTCTATCTCACGTTTGCCGCGCATTAGCTACGGCAGCGGCCGTATCAACGAAGTTCCGGCGCTGGCGGCGGCCTATGGCCGCACAGCCTTGCTGGTGACCGGCAAACAATCTTTCTGCGCTACACCACGCTGGCATTCTTTCACTCGGTCGCTGGATACGAGGGGTATGCGCTGGCTGCACTTTACCGTCACGGGAGAACCGTCACCGACACTGGTTGATCAGGCGGTGCTCAAGTTTCGTGGTGAAGCTGTCGACGTGGTTATCGCCATCGGCGGCGGCAGCGTGCTCGATGCCGCGAAAGCGATAGCCGGACTGCTACCCAACGGCAATTCAGTGATGGATTACCTCGAAGGGGTCGGCAGAAACATTCCTTATCGCGGCCCCGGCCTCCCCTTTATCGCTATACCCACCACGGCAGGAACTGGCAGCGAGGCGACCAAAAACGCGGTGCTGAGTGTACAAGGCCGTGACGGCTTCAAGAAATCCTTCCGCGATGAGTGTTTAATCCCCGAATACGCAGTGATCGACCCCGATTTGCTGGCGAGCTGTCCTCGCGAACTGATAGCAGCCGATGGCATGGACGCGTTTACGCAACTGCTGGAGTCCTATGTCTCGCTCAAAGCCAATCCCTTCACTGACGCACTGGCCTGGAGCGGCATGTCTGCCGTGAAAGAAGGTTTTTTTGCCGCCTGGGAAGGAAACGAGCCGGCAGCCAGCCATGGTCGTGGCGCCATGGCTTACGCTGCTTTGATCTCCGGAATCACCCTGGCGCAAGTGGGACTGGGATCGGTGCACGGCTTGGCCTCGCCGTTAGGGGCCTACTTTCCTATCCCGCACGGTGTAGTCTGCGGTACTTTGGTGTCCGCTGCCACCGAAGTCAACATCAAGGCGATGCTGGAGCGCGAACCGGACAACCCTGCCCTGGCCAAATATGCCCAAGTAGGCCGGTTACTGACCAGCCGGACTCAGATCGATGATGCTACTGCCCGTTCGTCGTTAACCGCCCTGTTGGCCGAGTGGAGCGAACAACTGCAATTGCCGCGCCTCAATGGCTATGGCATTACCCCAGTGGATTTCCAGCTGATCGTCGCCAATAGTCGAGGCAGCAGCATGCAGACCAACCCGATTGTGCTGACGGATGCCGAGATCAATGCTCTATTGATGCAACGTCTTTAACACTCAAGCTGGAACAGGACACGGCGTCCGGATTAACCTGATCGGCTTATTGAATTAGCCATTTTTGCATACAAAGATCGCGCTCCCTGTTCATGATATCGTCAGGCCAGGCGAGAGCCTTTGCAGCCAATTCAGCGAGTCGTTGTAAGTCGACGGGTGTCATTTTCGACAAGATTAACAAAGGCAGTCTGCGGCGTAACAAGTCTTCCAGATGCACAACCATTTCATGTCGAGCGCAAAAAACCAGATCGGCCTCGATAAACGGCAGTCCGGGCAGTATCCGTTTGGCCAACCCAGCGTTTTGTTTAATCAATTTGAAAACACCTGACACTCGATTGCCATGGCGGCGCAGCAGCCAATGTGCGCTTTCCTTGTCGATGCCTAAAGACGCTGCCTCATTTAATGCAGCGTCTGTCCACTGCTGATAATCCTCAGCAGGCAACCAGGGAAAGCGTTTGCCGAAGGTTTTACATAATTCATTAATACCTGAATTTTTGCATAAAGTATCGACAATACCGGCAGCATCTTCTCTGGCGGAGGTGAATTTGCCTCCGATTGAAGAAAGCAGCCCGTTTTCCGAAGTTATTAATTCCCAGTCACGATTAATGCTGGAAAGCGATGTACCACCAGCACTTGGCTTTAACACACGCAAACCTGCGTAGCGTCCGATGATGTCCTGTTCTGTCCAGTTTACCGTCTTGAGTACACGATTGGTTTCAGTCAATAGATAATTGATTTCTTCAGCTTCAACCGTCACATGATCAATGTCGCCAACATACTCGGTGTCGGTCGTACCTAACAGAGTCAATCCGTACCAGGGGATGATAAAAAATACGCGCCCATCGGTTTTTGTGGTCAACAGTAAAGCTTCATCCCCAAGTATTTTCGGAAGAATCAAATGAATGCCTTTTGATAGCCTTCCATAGGGATTTTTATTTCGAGGATCTGCCGACCATTGCCCTGTGCAATTAACAAGCTGGGCAGCATGAACCATTGCTGTTTCGCCATTAACCTGATCCTGTATTTCAGCGCCACTAAGCCGTCCTTTGATTTCTTCAAAACCGATGACTTTGCAATAATTAAGACAAACTGCTCCATTAGTCTGAGCGCCGTCTATCAATTCGAGCACAAAACGGGCATCATCGGTCTGCGCGTCTAAATATGTGTAACCCGCTTTTAATTTTGTACTATCCAGACTGGAAAAGCGTTCGGCAAAATCAGCAAACGTATGGCGTCTATGGTGCTGATTTTTGGGAACAATGCCAGCAAGCCAATCATAGATGGTTAAACCGATGCTGAGTCGGAAAGAACCGTTTCGGCTATCTTTAAAAACCGGAATTCCGAATCGCAACGGCCAGACCCGGTGTGGAGCTGCTTTGAGCAGCATCTGGCGTTCAGCAAGGGCTTTGCGCACCAGTTTGAAATTCAGTGTTGCCAGATAACGCAAGCCGCCGTGAATTAACTTGCTGGAAGCGGAGGATGTCGTACAAGCCCAGTCGCCCTGATCGACAATAGCCACTTTCAAGCCGCGCAACGCTGCGTCGTAAGCAGTCCAGGCGCCATAAACACCGCCGCCGCAAATCAACACATCGAAATGCTGATCCCTGATCTTTGAAAAATCCCGTTGCATTACTCAACTCTTATCTGCATGGTCTTTGTGGATCACCGGTAATCAGTATATCGATTCCGATAATTAGTGTATTGGCGCGATGTATAGGAGCCAAAGTTGGTAAAGCGACCTTTGAAATACCCTCACCCTAACCCTCTCCCAAAGGGAGAGGGGACTTTGTGTCGCTTTACCAACGTCGGACTCTATATTTATAACCATTCCGGGTCCAAGAAGCAAAGCATTTGTAAAGCATTATCAAAGTTCAGATATAAAGCAATGCCATACGCCGCCAATAACTGGCACTATGCGCTCTTTTGTCCCAAATCAATAACTGATGACTGATATTTTTTTTCCACAATATTGAACTTAACTGTTCATTATTCTGCAAAAACGGATCTTCATTGCCTATGACCAGGATAATATCCATTTTTCTTAGATAATTCAAACGCCAGGGACAATCCAGATTGGACAAAAAATGGTTGGGAGTATGAAAATAAATGTCTTCATTATAAAAACCGTCGAAAAGATCGTTAAAACCCTCGATATTTTGCGTGAGGTCATAACGACCTGAGAATGCAACCAGTTTTTTAAACAAATGGGGGTGGCGAAATGCGATATTGGCAGCATGGAAAGCGCCGAGACTTAAACCATGAGAAATAACGCATTCATGCGGATTCCTGTTTTCCATAAAAGGCAGCACTTCATTCAAGATGTATTCTTCGAAGGCTATATGGCGCTGTATACGGCCAGAGGGATGCGCCCAGCTACAATAAAAACTTTCATTATCAACACTATCAATACAATAAAGCTGAAGATAGCCTTGTTCTATTTTATCCTGCAATGACTTTACGATACCCAGATTTTCGTACTCATAAAACCGGCCATAGCGAGAGGGGAAAATCAGTATTTTTGCACCGGCATGACCAAATACCAGTAACTCCATATCGCGCTGTAATCGATCGCTCCACCACTTGTGATATTCACGGTTCATTGGAAGTCCCGGTATTTATGTCATTAGTATTGTTTATTGAGAGGTGTAAAAAAAGCATCAAGTTCATGAATCAGCTCTAGTTCCTGCCGTTTTTGCTCGGGGTAGTTGTGATGCCCCGCATTTAAAGTGAACAACTGCTTGGTCCCGGCTAATGCGTTGTAAATCGCAAACTGTCCCGGTGGGGCGACACAGGGATCAAAGAGGGCGCATGCGCAATGCATCGGAATTGTAATCCGCTTAGCTGCCAGGGCAGCATCGTAATAACGTAATGTTTTAAGGGTCTGTTTTTTATGGGCTCGATAACACTGCTGCAAGCTATGCGCGCTGCCTTGTGATGCCAGTCTTAAGCGTAATGGATGATTGCCAAAACTGGGGGTATTGAGATGGCCTCGTGCAATACGCTGCTCCCAGGCCAGGGCCAAAGCGCCGATGCCCCCGGAAAAACTGATACCCAAATAGGCCAAATGCCCCGCTATACCCGGAAACAGGAATAACAGGGCGCTGACTGCAAGCCACACATCTTCAACACAGCCGCCCAGTATATAACGGTCTATCTTATCTATATTGTGCTTTGCATGATAATACGGTTCGGAAGGAATGTTTGGCTGGGCGCTGAGTGCTAAACCACGAAAACCGGGAAACAACAGGGCAGCGTTCTCAAACGGTAAATGAAAAACGGGGTCATTAGGCCCACCATAACCATGGCCGATAATGAAGCCTCGCTTTATAACATCAGCAAACGGTAACAACAACCAGCCTCGAATAATAATGTTATCCGTAGAGGTATAACTTATCTCGAATAGTCGCCAGCCCAGCCTGTTTTCATTAACAATCCTTGTCTGCGGTTGAGGAGCAACGGTTAATGCTTTCTGGTAGCGCGTTTGCCAAAAGTCATCAAAATCTTTTGGTTCCTTCGATGCTTTTACAGTTAACAACTGCTGGAGTGAATAACCATAAGTTGGGTCAAAGCCATATTCACTGGTATCCATAACACCCTTGTTTTTTTGTCTGAAATCGTAATATGTCTAATAAAAGGCAGTCTTTTATATATTGTAGCCCTCACAGAATTATTTACCGGCGCAAGAAATGGAAAAATATAATCAATGCATAACTTGAACAATGTGGCGCACAGCTAGCAGTATAGAGTTAGATGACAGTTTGACAATATTCATGGCAGGACAATCTTTTTTTGTATTGCAGGTATGAATTCATTTGTATCATCAGCAGCCTTAATATGAATTTGCCATACTCGTAGCGGCGTGTTCTGTATTCAGGCCAAGTCAATAAATTACGATCAGTGTACGATAACACTGAGACTAACCGGCGGCTTCATTTTTGGAAAGGATTATTTTTTCTTGCCATGTTTTTTTGTTAATTGAAAATTATTATTGTCAACACAGCTTGAAAAGAGTATAAAAAATTCGAATCCAGATATGGATCATAACTTCTTAAGTAGCAATTGTTACATAACTACAAATCAAATAGGACGTATAACCAAGCAACCGGTTGCATGTGACGGTGAAATATATTTGATTTTTCATACTCGGGGGAAATGTCATGAAAGCATACGACTTACGACGGTGGGCCTCGCTCACGGGACTTATTATCCTGCTCTCGGCTTGTGAAACGCCGACGCCACCGGCTTCGGAGCCTCCACCGCCGCCCCCCAAACAAGTCGGTGATCCTTTGGTTATCAAGGGGCGCGAACTGTTTTTCAAGGAAACCTTCAACGGCAATGGCCGAACTTGCGGCACCTGCCACCGTGAAGACCATAATCTGACGATAGACGCGGCGTTTATAGCCACGCTGCCGAAAAACGATCCCTTGTTTGTCGCCGAATACAATCCTGCTCTGGCCAAGAATTTCGAGAATCCGAAACTGATGCGTGAATTCGGGCTGATTCTGGAAAACCAGGACGGCCCTGACACCTTCAATATGCGCAGCGTACTGCATGTCTTCGCGCAACGGGTAACCATCGCCAGCAACCCGAACAACCGCTTCCATTGCTTCAGCGACACCCATTGTCCGCGCACCGGTTGGTCCGGTGACGGAGCACCCGGAACCCAGGACCTAAAGGCGTTTGCCACGGGCGCAGTCATTCAGCATTTTACCAAATCACTGAACCGCAAGGCCGGCGTCGATTTCCGCCTGCCCACGGAAGAAGAGTTGATCGCCATGGAAGCCTACCAGCTTAGCGAAGGCCGCCAGGAGGAGCTGCAACTGCCCTTGCCTTTGAAAAGTTTGGTAGCAGCTAAAGGCCAGGAGATTTTCAACTCGCCCACCCAGGGCAAGTGTTCATTCTGCCACTTCAATGCCGGAGCCAACGTTGGACCACGCAGTCCTTTGGGGCAAGGCAATCTGAACTTCAATACTGGCGTGGAAGATTTGCCCGACCAGCCCGAGGACTTGGCGGGTGAACCTAACAACCATGATGATGGCTTGGGTACGCCCGGCGATGGCGCCTTCAATACGCCTTCGTTGGTCGAAGCCGCGGACACCGGACCGTTTTTCCATAACCATTCGGTGGCGACCATCGAAGGCGCAGTGGCTTTCTACAACGGCGATGCCTTCAACAATTCGACGGCTGGTCAAGCAATCCGGGGTGGGGCCAGCAAAGCCATCAACCTGGATGCCACCCAGGTGGTCTCGGTGGCAGCATTTCTCCGCGTCATTAACGCCCTGCACAATATTGACGAATTGGACGATATGCTGGGCGCCGTCGCACGCAACGAATACCTGGACGGCGAACACCCCGAGCATGTCATCAAACGTTCGCTCAATGATATTGACGACGTCATCATGGTGCTCGCCGGTGGCAGCCTGCATCCGGATGCGGTAAGCGATTTTAAGGAAACCCGTGCGCTTGTAGAGGAAGCCGTGCAATATCCGTCCCGCCGCATCAAACTTGCCGCGCGTGCGCAAAAAGTCATTGCCCGGGCAAAGAGTCGCATTGTGAGTTGAGACGCCGCTTATAAGTCATGTAAATGAAATTCGGACCGGACGTAGTTTTCGCCGGTCCGCGCCAACAACCCCAGAGGAGAATACCATGTCCATACGATCAATTTTTTGCCTGGGACTCCTGCTAGTCCTGCCGGCTCTAACCTACGCCCAGCAAGCCATGGAGATGTACATTCCTATCGGCGCTTCCATCGGTGTTTCGAATACAAGCACCATCATTGGAAAAATCGCTGAGGTCGACGAGCAGAATAAAACGTTCACGATCAATGATGCGGCGGGAACATTGACTATCATCGTGCCGGATAAAGCTTCCGTTTGGCTAGACCATAGCAAAACAGGGGGCGCGAACCAAATCGGCTCGGCGGCCAATCTCAAGGCCGAATTAACGGTAGAAGTAAAATATCAGGAAGCCACCCGCGGCCCTTCAATGACAGCGGAGTGGATCAAGATAGAGATGCCCCGCTGACTTTTTCCGGACCTGATAGATACGAAGAAGAGGGATTTGCCGGCATGGAAGCATCCCGCCGTTCCCAGTCCCAGCAGGCCCAGTACCTTGATTGGGTTTGGAGTGGTACTTTGAAGTTGTTATGCGCAGCCTGGTTGGCGAACCGGGGGACGCAGTGCGGAAATAAGCCTTCAGGCGGGTGCACGTTAATTATTCCCCCCTTTTTGGGATGCGGACATGTCACAGGAATACGGCACCCGAAAAGCTTCTGGCACAATGCTGAAGCGACTCTGCTAGCAGCCGCCATCAGTCTGCCTGAGACTGTTTGGGCATTAGATACCAGAGAACAAATGCCACAAGAAATAACGCCGGCACATCTCCTACCAGGTTTACCCGATCAGTTTCATCAATGATAGCGTGAATTAACATAATACCGCCGTGGGCTATACTCGACCAGACTGTAAACCAGATCAGGCTTGTATTAGCTAAAGGGTCTTTAGCAGCCAGGATTAAAAACACACCCAACGTGGCGTAGACTCCCATAATCATTTGTTCGTACTCGGGCTGGGATGGCGTCCAACCCCAGCCTGAAGGCCAAATCCACATCATCATTGCCGGGACACCCAAAATGAAAATCACGCCAATTACGTTAAGGGCAATTTTCAAATACTTCAGTCTTTCTTCTTGTTCCATGAGATTTCTCCTCTCGTAGTTTAAAGGAACTCGTAAAAAATGGCTATCAACTAAAGGCGGGACAGTTTAAGGTTAAGCCCTTCATGTGTTCCCCCTTAAGAATAAGTTATGTCCTTAAGTGGAAACCATAAATTTAATCTGTGAATCTGTGGCGGTTTATTTTTTGAGAGTTCCCCAAGCAAGTATCCAGGTTTTTATGTCTTATACGATAAAGACTTTCGCTTTTTAAGAAAAAAAAGAATACTGACTACAAAATAAATAATTTGATGATTATCAAAGAATAGTTTATGTACATGCCGGCGGTGAACCGGCTTTTTTACAGGCAATGGCGATTGCTTAAGTACTGACCCTGTTTTTCAAACTTGAAATCTTCATGCTTGAGCATCCCGGCTTCAGCAGGCAATTGTCTAATCGAAATTGACTGGCTTTTTCAGCTTCGCATGGTTTTCTCCGATCAGGAGATACACCGCAGGTACTACGAACAAAGTGAACAGGGTGCCGATGGCTATGCCGGTAGCTATGACCAGTCCTATATTGAAACGCGACACGGCGCCAGCGCCGGTTGCTAAAATCAGTGGCAATACCCCCAGCACCATTGCCGCGGTGGTCATCAGGATGGGGCGAAGCCGGATGCCGGCGGCAGTCTCTATCGCTTCGCGCTTGGACATGCCTTCCTTTTGCATGATATTGGCAAATTCGACAATCAGTATGCCATGTTTGCTGATTAATCCCATCAGCGTGACCAGGCCAACTTCTGTATAGATGTTCAGGGTCGCCCCGCCGATACCCAAGGCAATGAAGATTAATGCGCCGGCGATGGACATGGGGACCGACACCAGAATAATCAGCGGGTCGCGGAAGCTCTCGAACAGTGCGGCCAGCGCCAGAAAAATAATGATTAACGCGAACAGGAAAGTAAAAATAAAACCGCTGGATTCCTTGACCAGTTGCCGCGATTGTCCGGCATAGTCCACCGAGTAGGCAGGCGGCAGTACTTTTGCTGCGATATTATTCAATGATTTGATTGCATCTCCCAGCGTAACACCTGGAAAAGGCACTCCGGAAATGATGGCGGCGTTTAATTGCTGGAAGTGATTCAGCGATTGCGGCACTGTTTTCGTGCTGATGGTAGCGATGGTTGAAAGCGGAATTGTCGCTCCGTCAGCCGTACGGATGTAGTAGTTAAGCAACTGATCGGCATTGAGCCTGGAGCTTTGCTGTATCTGGGGAATTACTTTGTAGGATCTCCCGGCCATACTGAAATAGTTGACATAACCGCCTCCCAGCATTGATGCCAGAGATGAACCCACATCCTGCATGGTGAGCCCCAGCAGAGCGGATTTATCGCGGTCAATTTCCACATTTGACTGCGGTTGATCATATTTCAGGTCGGTATCCAGGAACATAAACATACCGCTTTTTTGCGCTTCCTGCATAAATTGCTGCATCACGGAGTTCAATTGATCGAACGACTCGGTGGTACCGATCACGAACTGCACAGGTAGACCGCTGCTGCCAGGTAATGGCGGCGGCTGGAAAGCGGCGACACGAACCCCGGCGATTTCGTTCATTTCCTGCTGAATCATGGGTTGAAGTTCAGTGGCGGTCAGTTTTCGCTCATCCCAGGGTTTGAGGACTGTACCCGCGATGGACTGTCCAGGCGCACTTATCTGAAAAACGTGATCGGTTTCCGGGTGCTTGATAAATTTTTCATAAACCTGTCCGGCATAAACAAGACGCTGCTGGAGCGTAGCGTCAGGTGCTGCTGTAGATAGGGTAATAATGACACCTTGATCCTCCTGCGGCGCGAGCTCACTATTGGAGCTGCTATAAAGAAAGTAGATACTGGCGAGTATGATGCCGGCAAATACAGCAGTCACTGGCAAATAGTTGAGTGATCCATGCAGTGTCCGCGAATAGCCTTTGCTCAGCCGTTCGAAGTTTCTGTCGATAAAATCGACAACGCGTTCTTCCCAACCGGTGCGTTCAGGTTTGTGCGGTTTGAGCAAGCGAGAACACATCACCGGTGACAATGTCAGTGCCACAATGGCGGAAACGGTTACCGCACCGACTACAGTGAAGGCAAACTCGGAGAACAAGGCGCCGGTAAGTCCACTTTGAAAACCGACAGGAATATAGACAGCGACTAAAACAATGGTCATGGCGATAATAGGGCCAGTCAGTTCCCGCGCTGCCAGCAGTGAAGCCGGGATCGGCTGCATACCGCCTTCAAGATGCCGGTTGACGTTTTCGACGACAATGATGGCATCGTCAACCACCAGTCCGATGGCGAGTACCAGGGCTAACAGAGTCAGTAAATTAATGGAGAAGCCGAACATCAACATGATTGTGAACGTGCCGACCAGGGAAAGGGGTATCGCTATAACGGGTATCAGTACCGAACGTGGCGAGCCAAGAAAGGCAAATACTACGAGAGTAACAATCAGCAAGGCTTCGACCAGGGTATGGACGACCTCATTTATAGAACTATCAACAAATTTCGTTGAGTCATAGACGATTTTACCGCTGATGCCTTCCGGCAACTGGGCTTGAATATCCGGAAAGACCTTACGCACCCTGCCGATTACGTCAAGCAGATTGGCGCTGGGGGCGACCTGAAGGCCAATATAAACGGCTTTGTCGCCATCGAAAGCAACGCTGGTTTCGTAGTCATCAGCGCCCAGGGTGACATTAGCCACATCTTTCAAACGAATGATTGCGCCGCCCTGTTGTTTGATGATCAAATTCTCGAATTCCGTGACCGAATGCAGACTGGTCGACGCGGTCAGGTTGACTTGCACCATCTGGCCTTTGGTTGTCCCCAGGCCCGCTATAAAGTCGTTGCTGATTAGTGCCGTACTGACATCGGATGCGGTGAGTGCGTAGGCTGCCAGTTTATCGGGGTCGAGCCAGGCGCGCATGGAAAAGTTCTTGCTGCCCAGCAACTCCGCGGTCTGGATCCCTTCCACAGACTGTAACTTGGGCTGTACCGAACGGGTCAGATAGTCGGTGATGTTGTTGGCGGGCAGGACATCGCTGGAAAAACCGATATACATGGCATCAATCGTTTCGCCGATTTTTACACTGAGAACAGGCTGCTGCGATTCCGGTGGTAGTTGATTGAGTACAGCATTAACCTTGGCATTGATCTCTGTCAAGGCCTTGTTTGGATCAAAATTCAGCCGCAGATTGGC
Source organism: Methylococcaceae bacterium (assembly GCA_024636875.1). Lineage (GTDB taxonomy): Bacteria > Pseudomonadota > Gammaproteobacteria > Methylococcales > Methylomonadaceae > JAGXGJ01. The sequence continues at coordinate 18,826 of JAGXGJ010000164.1, forward strand.
GGTTATCGTGCTAAGGCTGTTCTGGCTGGTCGAGGTAATATAGTCGATGCCGTTTGCCTGAGAAATGATGTTTTCCAGCGGCGTAGTGATAAAACCCGCGATAATGTCCGGGTTAGCGCCATAGTAAGCCGTAGTGACGGTTACTATGGCGTTTTCGGTGCGAGGATACTGTAAAACCGCTAATCCACCCAGTGCACGCAGACCCAATACCAGCAGCATCATGCTGACTACCGTAGCCAGTACGGGTCTGCGGATAAAAATATCGGTTAAATTCATGGCAATTTATTGGTCGGTTGGCTGCGGTGCGCTGTCGTTAGTCGGTTGCACCGAATTGTCGATGGCAACAGGCGCATCGTTGTGTAACTTTATTTGCCCGGAAGTCACCACAATGTCGCCCTCATTGATTCCTTTAAGAACAGCGACCTGGTCGCCGCGTGTATCACCTGTGGTAACAAAGCTTTGTTTGGCAATGAGCTTGGGCTTGCCCTTTTCGTCCTGACCACTCTTTTCAATCCGATAGACAGTAGCGCCGAACGAGTTAAAGGTGATAGCCGTGCGCGGCAGGGTGATATAGCGTTGCGCTTGTCCGGTTGCAACAGCCACGGTGACGTACATGCCGGGCAGTAGTTTGTGTGCGGGATTGTTCAGTGTGGCCCTTACCAATACATTGCGTGTATTGATGTCAATTTTGGGATTGATCACTGTAATAGCGCCAGTAAATTTCTGCGTTGGATAGGCGTCAGTTTCGAGAGTCACCTTTTGACCACTTTTGAGTGTAGCCAATGCTTGCTGTGGCAGAAAAAAGTCCACAAAAATGGGGTCCAGGGCCTGCAGGGTGCCTATTGACGCACCCGCTTCAAGATATTGACCCACATCCACGAGTCGAACACCCAGTCGACCTGTGAAAGGCGCGCGAATAAGATTTTTATCTACCAGCGCCTGCTGTTGATTAACATTGGCGAGGGCTACATCAAGATTCGCCTTGTCTACGTCGAGAGTCTGCTTGCTGATTGCTTTTGCGCGGAACTGCGCCTGGTCCCGCAGGTAAGTAATGCGAGCCAATTGCGCTGTGGCTTTTAGCGATTGCAGTTTGGCAATATCGTCGCCGGCGCGTAATTGCAACAAAGGTGTACCGTATTGCACATTATCGCCCTGTTTGAAATGGATATTCGCCACAATGCCGGGTACTTCCGCACTGATTTCGGCACCCTGAACAGCTTGTAAGCTTCCGACAGCTTTCAGCTTCGGAAGCCAGTCCATGAACTCCGCCGTTGTGGTAGAAACGGTGTGTTGCGGTTCCCCCTGAGACAACATAAATTCCTTGGTCATCCGCTCCTTGAAGCTGATGAAGCCAAAAATCCCGGCGAGCACCATGCCGACCACGATAAGCATAATGATCATACGTTTAATCATTTCTGTTTCCTGCCGGAGTTTTGTTTAAACATAAATTTAAAAATAAAGGTTAAAGGTTAAAGGTTAAAGGCAAAAAATGCATGTATCCTTCTTCCGCCTTGTCTTTTGTTCCGCCAGCAAGGCGGCGGATAAGTCCGCACGATTCCACCAGCCGCCGCCAAGTGCCTGAAACAACGCGGCCGTATCGGCATAACGTCTGGCTTGGGCATTTATCTGGCCAATACGCGCCTGCTGGTAATCCCGCTCCGAATTAAGCAGAGCCAGAAAACTGACAGCACCCATTTGGTATTGCAATTGAGTCAGTTCCTGGCTATCGAACGCTGCTTTTACGGCAGCATCCTGTGTCTGCAATCCGGAGGCGTCGAACTCCAGGGCGCTCAAGGTATCGGCGACGTTATGGAAGGCCTGTAATACTGTGCTCCGGTATTGAGCCGCCGCCTGTTCGTAAGCCGCCAGTGCGGCACGCCGTTTGTGGATTAGCTCCCCGCCATGAAAGACCGGTTGCAACAGGTTGCCACCAAAGCTCCAGATGGCGCTGCCGGGAACAAACAAATCGCCTATCCGGGTGGCGATGCTGCCTGCATTGGCATTGATGGTAAAATCGGGAAATAATCTGGCGGTAGTGACGCCGATTTGCGCGCTGGCGGCATGCAACAGAGCCTCCTGCGCTCGAACATCGGGGCGTTGCTGTACCAGTTTGGATGGCAGGCTGAGAGGCAATTCTTCGGGCAGATGCAAGTCGGAAAGTTTGAATTGAGCGGCCAGTTCAGTGCTGGGCAATTCACCGGTTAAAACCGTCAAACGATGGCGGTTTTGAGCCAGTTGTTGTTGTAAGGGAGGTAAGGTCGTTCGCGTCTGTTCCAGTGTGGTTTGCTGTAACAATATATCGGCTTTTGATGCGCCCCCCAGGTCGAACTGTTGCCTGACCAGATCAAGTTGCCGGGTTTGAGCCGCGATGATTTCCTCAGTTGCATCGATCTGGCCTCTTAAAGAAGCTTCCTGGATTGCGGTAGTAACGACATTTGACGCTAACGTCAGGAATGCGCCTTCCAACTGGAAACGCTGAAACTCCGCTTGAGCCTCAAAACCCTCGATCTGTCGCCGGATGGCGCCGAATACGTCCAGGGTGTAGGCGACCTGGACCGATGCCGTTGAAATAGTAAACAAAGTACCTGGAAAATTTGGGTTGCCAAACTGCGCGCCGGAAACTTTTTGACGTTTGCTTGAGAAGGATGCGTCCAGGGCAGGAAATAAGGAGCTCTGCTGCACAGAAGTATTTTCCTGTGCTTCAGTCAATGCAGATAAAGCGGCCTGCAAGTCGGGACTATGCTTCATTGCCTGCCCGATCAATTTAGTTAATGGCGGGGAGCGGAACAGCGTCCACCATTGTCCCTGAATACCTTTTCCCAAAGCTAAAGACTGAGCAGCACCCGACTTTGAAGACTTTGTTGTAATGCGCTTTGCCTGTTTGCCGGGCGTATAACCTTCAGTGTCCGGGCCAGGGGGACTAGTGAAATCAGGTCCCAGCATGCAACCGGAAAACAGCGTCGTTATAATTGCCATACCGGCAAGCGCCGTTATTCGCAGATTGAGCTTGTCCATGGCTGATCTGTATGGTAGAAGACTGGCGAGTTTTTTCATGCAGTCTTTGCCTTTAAACTGTTTAACAATAATTCAGTAATATGCACAGCAATAACTTCCGGCAATTCGTGTTCGGGTTTCCAGCCGGGAAAGTTTTTGAGTATGGGTTGATATTCAATATAACATTTGGACAAACCTATTATAGAAGTTGCGACTAAATGAGCATCTTTCCCAGGGGCTAATTCAGCCGCCAGTTCCATCAATAAACTAAACTGACGTTTAAAGATGCCTTGCGCCAGTAGCTGCATTCTTTCAGGATCAGCTTCCAGAATTTCACGTTAGATCAGACGATGGAAATCCCTGTCCTGAAGCATCACATCAATTAATGACCGAATAAATCCGCCCAGTTTTTCTTCTGCCGGACAATCAGTCTCCCACACTTGCGCAAAAACTTGCTCCTTATCAGCAAATGCAAAGCGAACCGATTCGAGATACAGTGCTTTTTTATCAGGAAAGTGATGGTAAATTGCAGCAACGCTCAAATCGACTGCCTTAGCCAACTGCCTCATGGATAGACCCGAATAGCCTTTTTGTGCGAACAAAACCATTGCTGTGCCTAATATTTTTTTTCTTGAGCTCAATTTCTGCACCTAACAAACGTTCACTAGGTATGTTATCCGAGAAACCTGTCTCCGGCAATTATTTTTAAAATATTTCCGGGTTACCCACAAGCTTCAGCAAAACGAAACCGGAGTGTGAGTACATGAATTCCTCAAGTATCGTCACCCCGGCATGGATTCACTTCGTGCTCTAACGGGTCGCTTCATGCTCTAACGGGTCAAATCAGGCACTCTAGCCTGTCGTGAATCCCTGCCGGTATGATGGTAAATTATAAATCTGGCGAATTGGCTGAAAGTTGTACGTAATCAGGAAACATTTTAGTCTTATGCCTGGTAAACAGTGATTTTAGCTAGCAACTCAGGGCAATCGTGCTGATTTTCATGTGCGGCTAGCCGCACAATCAGCAGTTTATGTGCAAAATTTTCACAATTACACCTTTGTCAATCGTCGTATTTTTATAATAAATCTATGAGTTACAATATGAAAGAGCGATTGCCCCTGGCTGCAAATCCCGCAAAAGTTTCTGAATACATTTTGATAGATTACAATACGGGGAAATTATCCTGGCGCCGGACAGATATAGAGTCCGACGTTGGTAAAGCGACACAAAGTACCCTCTCCCTTTGGGAGAGGGTTAGGGTGAAGGTATTACAAAGGTCGCTTTACCAACTTTGGCTCCTATAATACGCAGGTATTCCGTTTTTATCAGACCATCTTCGGTTTTAAGTTGAATTAAATGTAACTAAAGCAAATGAAAAAATTAAAATGCGCTGTTATCGGCGCCGGTTATTTGGGCACATTCCATGCCGAAAAATATGCTTCACTGCCTGATTGTGAACTGGTTGCTGTGGTCGATATTAATGAGACTGCCGCAAAAGCCGTTGCTGAACAGCATTTTGCCAGAGCATTGTCAGATTATCAATCCCTGCTGGGTGAAGTCGATGCAGTCAGCATTGTGGTACCAACCACGATGCATCACATGGTTTCAAAAGCTTTTCTGAACGCGGGTGCACATGTTCTGGTTGAAAAACCGATAACGGTGACAGTTGCAGAGGCTGATGAACTGATAGCCATTGCCAAAGCCAAGAATTTGATTTTACAGGTGGGACATCTGGAACGATTTAATCCGGCGGTATTGGGTCTGGACAAAGACGAAAAGCCGTTGTTTATTGAATCGCATCGCTTGTCGCCTTTTAATCCTCGCGCCAATGATGTGAGTGTTGTGCTCGATTTGATGATTCATGATATTGATATTATTTTGGCATTGGTAGATTCAGAAGTAGAACGTATTGATGCCAGCGGCACAGCGGTGCTTACACAGGGTACGGATATTGCCAATGCCAGGCTGTTATTTAAGAATGGCTGTGTGGCCAATGTGACTGCCAGCCGGATCAGCATGAAGATGGAACGCAAAATGCGGCTGTTTAGACCAAGTTCATACGTTTCTGTCGATTTTCAAAATCGGGTTTTGACCAAGTATCGCACGGGCAAAAAGGAAATGTTTCCCGGTATCCCTGAAATAGAAATGGAAGAGTCCGTTTTTGAAAGTGGTGACGCTCTTCTTGAAGAAATCAAGCATTTCGTAAACTGCTGCCAAACCGGCGAAAATCCATTGGTTTCGGGCGAAGCGGGAAGGCGGGCCTTGGCAACAGCAATACAGATCACCCGGTTGTTAGGCGACAAATAAAAAATTTTTTACCCACAGAGCCGCAAAATAGTGCGTCTCTACACAAAAAAAGGCAACAACATGATACCCATGGTAAACCTGAAGGCTCAATACGCCGAAATCAAAGATGAAGTCGAACGCGGATTGGCTGAAACAATAGAAAACTGCACCTTTATACTGGGCCCCAATGTGCAGGCCTTTGAAAAGGAAACGGCTGAATATCTGGGCGTTAAACATGCGATAGGCGTCGCTTCCGGCACCGACGCGCTGCATTTGGCATTAATTGCTGAAGGCATAGGTGCTGGTGATGAAGTGATTACCACTGCTTTCACTTTTATTGCGACAGCGGAAGCCATTAAATATGTGGGTGCAATTCTCGTTTTTGTTGATATAGATCCCAGAACATTCAATATTTCACCGGAAGCCATAGAAAAAGCCATTACGCCAAAAACCAAAGCAGTCATGCCCGTGCATTTGTTTGGTCAACCTGCGGAAATGACTGAAATTGTGCAACTCTGCGAGCAATATTCACTAAAGCTGATTGAAGATTGTTGTCAATCGTTTGGCGCCAGTATAGATAGCAAACAAACCGGAGCGATTGGCGACGCAGCGGGATTCAGTTTTTTCCCCAGTAAAAACCTGGGCGCATTTGGTGATGGCGGTTTAGTGACCACCAACTCCGACAAAACAGCAGCAAAAATCAAACAACTGCGCAATCACGGCTCGGATGTGCGCTATTACCATGATGTGATTGGCTATAACAGCCGTCTCGATGAAATGCAGGCAGTGATCCTGAGAGCCAAATTAAAACGCATCGACCAATACAATCAGGCGCGTCGTCATGTTGCTCATCTTTATTCAGAACTGATGGCGGATTTACCCCTGATTACCCCCTATGAAGATGAACTGGGTGTGCATGTTTATCATCAATACACCTTATTGTGCGATCGCCGTGATGCCATTATAAAAGCCTTGCAGGATAAACAAATTGGCTGTGCTATTTATTATCCCGTCCCTTTGCATCAACAAAATGTTTTTAAGGAAGAATACTCGGGCTTAAGTCTGCCGGTGACCGAATCCGTTTCGGCTCATTGCATTTCATTGCCGATTTGTCCGTTTCTTGAAGACGACTCAATCAGGGAGATTGTAGGCATTATTCGGGAGGTTTTGACGGCATAGCGAGGAGTTACTTAACTCGCAAAAAATACCCCTTCTGTCGCAGTTGCCACAGATTCACAGATTATAAATCAAGTTTGACTATCAAATTAAATTCGAATTAAGAACTAAAGTACCGAAAATAAGCCATCTCCGGAGGGAGAGGGTTGGGTAAGGGGAAATTAGAATAACATAACCCTCTGATTTCATGTTCTCAAATTTAGCTCTTAATTCACATTTAAGGCGGAACAGTTGTAAGGTTAAGCTCTGCACGTGTTCCGCCTTAAGAATAGGCATTTACAAACTTTTTATTTGTTAAATACAATGGGTTGAAAACAAGTCTAACTCCCTCTCCTGCTGGACAAATCTGCTGGGAGCGGATTTGGTCGCGCAGAGAGCGCCCGCAGGGTTCCGGACAGGATAGTCCAGCAACATTGGGCTGAAGAGAGGAGAATAAATCCTGCACTGCAAGGTCAAGTGTGCTGGATAAAATCAACCAGTTATATCCCCCTCATCCCAGCCTTCGACGCAGGTCAGAGCAGGCTTCTCTTTCAAGGGAGAAGGAGCCAACACTTGAGCGGATAGCTATGTCCTTAAGTAGGGAGCCATAAATATAATCTGTGAATCTGTGGCGGTTTATTTTTTGCGAGTTACCTTAGATGAATTAAATGGCATAGTCCAGATGCGGTTCATCCCCACGGGTGTGGGGAACGCGATTTAACTTTTGCCAGCACAACCGCCGTGACTGGTCCATCCCCACGGGTGTGGGGAACGCACTTTATATACTAAATCGAATAAAGTCACTAACGGTTCATCCCCACGGGTGTGGGGAACGCCTACGCATAAGGACACACTCGACGGACAAGAGCGGTTCATCCCCACGGGTGTGGGGAACGCTTTGAAAAATCATTGGTGAATGTCAGCCTGTTCGGTTCATCCCCACGGGTGTGGGGAACGCTTTATCGATAAATTCTGACATGTCAAAACTCCGGTTCATCCCCACGGGTGTGGGGAACGCAATATTAAGCGGCAGGGCATGTCGTTAATAGCCGGTTCATCCCCACGGGTGTGGGGAACGCTTTATGCCGCGCAGTTCCATCCTGAAAAAATACGGTTCATCCCCACGGGTGTGGGGAACGCATATTGGGTCAGTGAATTAATCGGCTTTTTTACGGTTCATCCCCACGGGTGTGGGGAACGCGGTATCAAGTAGACCTTAACCCATCTTCGTGACTCCAGCCTCCCTAAGCTATTGATTTTTCATTGTCAGCGGATTTCAACTCGAAAAAGTCTTTTAAAATCAATGGCATTTTTTTAAATCCTCTCTGTAGTGCCATCAATTATAGGCGATGCCTTGATTTTTCCCGAGTTTTAGTCCACGCTAGAGGCATGTATATTCGAAGAACAAAAACTAAAACTGCGGCTCATGGCGAAGACTCCTATACCTATCGGATCGTTGAATCCGTTCGTGTGGGAACGCAAGTCAAGCAACGCACGCTACTCAATCTGGGCAAAGACTTTGCTATTGTGCCCGCGCAATGGCCGTTGCTCACGGCCAGAATTGAACAGTTTCTGCAAGGATCAGGACCACTCCAAGCGGAGTTGTTTGATTTAGCCGATGATTTAGGTCAATTGCTGGAGGCCGCCGCCGAGCGCTATAGCGACCTGATCATCGCTAAACTGGCACAGCCCGTGGCTATAGCGACACCCGAGCAGGATTATCATAGCGTCGACATTACTCATATCGAAGCCGCTCAAGCTCGCAGTATCGGCGTGGAAACGCTGGCGATGCATGCGGTCAGGCAATTGCAACTGGATCAGAAGCTAACTGCATTGGGTTTTAATAAAATCGATTCCGCAGCAGCATTGGGCAGCATCATAGGGCGCATGATTTCGCCCGGCAGTGAACTGCAAACCCATGATTGGCTGCAAGCGCGCACTGCCCTGGGTGAACTGCTTGATCATGACTACGGCAGCACCAGTTTAACGCGATTGTATACCATCAGCGATAGGTTGCTCAAACACCAGTCGGCGCTGGAAGCGTTTCTGGCGGTTCAGGAGCAGACCTTATTCGATTTGAACCGGAGCATCGTCTTGTACGATTTGACCAACACCTATTTTGAAGGCCAGTGCGCCCAAAACCCCAAGGCCCAGTTCGGCCGTTCCAAAGAAAAGCGCAGTGATTGCCCCTTGGTCACCTTAGGCCTGATTCTGGATGGCAATGGCTTTCCGCTCAGCAGCCAGGTATTTCCGGGTAACGCCAGTGAACCCGCCACGTTGGCGCTGATGTTGGACGGTCTGCAGGGGAAAAATCCATTACCCTCTGAAAAACCGGTGGTTATCATGGATGCCGGCATTGCCAGCGCTGAAAACGTCGCCTGGTTAAGCGAGCGCGGCTATCTTTATCTGGTGGTCAGCCGGGAACGCTACGTACAAGATCCTAGAGACCAGGACAATGCCGTGCTGGTTCGGGAAACAGGACAGAGCAAGGTGACCGTTTACCGTGCAATCGATGCTAAAACCGGAGAAACCCGGCTCTATTGTTATTCCGATCAAAAAGCCAAAAAAGAACAGGCCATCCGCAACCGCTTTCATGTTCGTCTGGAAGAGGCGCTCGACAAGCTCAATGCCGGCTTGGACAAAAAGGGCACGATCAAAAACTACGCTAAAATACTCGAACGCATCGGTCGACTGCGCGAAAAAAACAGCCGCGTAGCCCAAGACTACCGCATTGAAGTCATTGCCGATGACGAAAAAAATAACGCCATCCGTATTGACTGGCAGCGTGAATCCAAAAGTGCACAAAAAGACCAGCACTGCGGCGTTTATTGTCTAAGGACCAATATTCCGGACTGGTCAGAAGCACAATTGTGGACGATCTATATAATGCTAACCAAGATCGAAGCCACCTTTAGAAGCTTGAAAACCGACCTTGGTTTACGTCCGGTTTTCCACCATAAAGAAGATCGGGTCACCAGCCACTTGTTCATTACTTTACTGGCCTACCATCTGGTGCATACTCTGCGCTATCAACTTAAACAGCAAGGTATCCATTTAAGCTGGGAGAGTATTCGCAACATTATGTCGACCCAGCAACGCCTCATCA
>JAGXGJ010000165.1 GCA_024636875.1 Methylococcaceae bacterium
ATGTCAATCGCCGATGCAAAATCTTCAGGATCGTTAAGGATGTTTATCGTGGCAAGCACAAGAATTACTCGCTGACATGGAATTTAGTGGCGGCTCTTGTTAACTTGCGCTATGCCTGTATTTAGGAAAGATGTCTAATGATGGAAAGCTAACTGTTATGATCTTTACTTGCTACGGCTTTATCCATAAAAATAAAGTAAAATGCCCGATTTAAAGTCTCACTCAGTGAATCCCATAGACATCAAAGGTACCTATGAAGAATTATAAAATCGCAGTATTAGCCGGTGATGGTATCGGCCCGGAAATTACTCAGGAAGCCATCAAAGTTCTTAAGCTCATTGAAGAACGCAATGACGTCACTTTTGAACTGCTGCCTGCTGCTTTCGGTGCCTGTGCCTATTTTGAAACTGGCGATGCCTTCCCGCAAGCAACCATCGATATCTGTGATCGGGCAGATGCCATTCTTAAAGGAACGATAGGCCTGAGTCATGAAGAATCCAAAAAGATTCCAATTGATAAACAGCCTGAACGCGGAGCGTTATTGCCTCTACGCCGCCGTTACAATACCTACGCAAACTTCAGGCCTGTGTCTTTACCCAAAGCGTTAGCCCATTTTTCACCGCTGAAACCTGAAATCATCGGTGAAGGGATTGATATTATAATGGTGCGCGAATTAGTGGGGGGGCTCTATTTTGGACATAAGGAAATGGGTATTAACGAGCAGGGCTTGCGCTATGTAAAAGAAACGCTGGAATATGACGAGCTTCAGATCAGCCGCATATTGCATCAAGCGTTTAAATTGGCTAGAAAACGTAAGAAAATACTACACAACATCCACAAAAGTAATGTGCTAAAATCCAGCGTACTCTGGAATGAGATACTGGATGAAATAGCACCAGAATATCCTGACGTGGAAGTTATCCATCAACTGGTTGATTCAGCCGCTACAAACCTTTGCCTCAAGCCAACTCAATTTGATGTCATGGTCATGGAAAACATGTTCGGCGATATTCTCAGCGACCAGGGCGGCGGTATCCTCGGTTCTCTAGGGCTGATGCCTTCTGCTTGCCTGGGCGATGACAAAGCCTACTATGAACCTTCTCATGGCTCCGCTCCCGATATTGCCGGAAAAAATATTGCTAATCCGTATTCGATGATTGGCTCGGTTGCGATGATGCTGGAAAACAGTTTTGATATGGCCGCAGAAGCAAAGAATGTCTGGAATGCCATGCAGGCGGTCTTTGGCGATGGCTATTCAACAGCCGACCTTTCCAAGCCCGGCAGCGGCGTCAAAATGATCAGTACCGATCAATTTGGCGACAAGGTTGTTGAAAAGCTGAGACAGATGCCAAAGGTTTAGCCGGGAACAAGCTCACTGTAATTTCGGTGAAATCATCATTCGACAAGACCTTTAGTCCTGTGCGCAGCCGAAGGGTCAGGACCAACGAAACCGGTGTTTCAAATGCACAAATTATTTAATGCACGTTACCATGAATAATTAAAGTAATAATGCGGGAGAGCCGCAATGTTGATCATTACCGATATTGTGCCTGATGTTTCCGTCGTCATGTTTTTCCGAGTATAGCTGTTAGCCTTAAATTCCGGTTTAACTACAGCATATTCAGTGAAGGGCAGCTATTTTTAGCAAACAGTATATCAATTAAGAAGTCCAGGATCGAGTTGTATAGATAATCGGGAGAGTGTTTGATGCCACACGATGTTTTTGTTAGTTATGCCCATGCCGATGATGTCAAACCCTTCGGTGAAGAGGTTGGCTGGGTCACCACATTTGTCGAAGAATTCCAGAAAATTCTCCAAATGAAGATGGGCAATCCAGGCCCCAACGTATTGATGGATCATCTACTGGTCTCGAACGCACAAGTAACGTCGACATTGCAGGAAAAAATTAAATCGAGCCGGATAGTGACACAGAGTTTTCAACCAAATAATTGCAGAACAATTAAAGCCGCGCTTTGAAATCAAGCTCGAAATAAAGCGTTTCTTTTGCTTATGAAGCAATCTTTACTTAAAATGCCTCCTGTCAAATCAATAGAACCAAAAGATCCAAATAGTTTTCATATAGGAGCCAAAGTTGGTAAAGCGACCTTTGTAATACCCTCACCCTAACCCTCTCCCAAAGGGAGAGGAGACTTTGTGTCGCTTTACCAACGTCGGACTCTATAACATGGCCGTTTCATTTTATTGATTATGGATACGCATTCAAAAATTCATAGCAACAACCAACACAGGCATAAATAAAAATAATGGCTAATCTGTTTGATCAATGGGGAAATTTTCTTTTCCACAACCGCAATGTCCTTTTTCCTGTATTAATTGCGATGGTGCTGTTTTTATGGCCTCCCGTTGCGATCGATAATATTCCAGGCGTCTATTTAATGATTGCCGGCTTGCTCATGGTTAGCATCGGCCAGGGACTACGAATATTGACTATTGGACTCGTTTATATCGTGCGCGGTGGGCGAAAAAGACGGATCTATGCCAGAAAACTGGTCACAGACGGCCTTTTTTCTCATTGCAGAAATCCGCTGTACGTAGGCAATATTCTGATTGTCATTGGTTTTTTATTTATATCCGGTAATGTTACCGGGTTGATTGTCGGTTCATTGGTATTTTTGGCCATTTACCGGCTTATTGTTCACAGTGAAGAAAGTTTTTTAAGCGCTACGTTTGCCGAGGCTTATACGTCTTATTGTGCAAATGTCCCACGTTGGATGCCCAGGTTTAAAGGGTTACAGGAGACCATTAACAACTACGAGTTTGATTGGCCTGCGGTTGCTGTTAAAGAGTATGGCACGATATTTACATCGCTGATGATTTCGCTAGGCTTGATAGCCTGGAAGCTAAATTTGGCAAATAAACTGGTTGACTATCAGTCCTTGATAACCGGCTTTGCAATACTGGTTGTTGCCGCTTACGGGATTGTCCGTTATCTAAAGAAAACCGAACGCCTCAGATCAATGAGATAAGCGCCTTATTAAGCAGCTTTTAATAAATACGAAACAACACAATCAAAAACTTTTAGAGCTGATCTCATCGAAGGTCAAGCTGAAAAAAACAGAACACAGTAACCCAATGGCATTTAATATGACAGATCAAGATAAAGTATTTCAACAAACAGGGCGCATAGAAGATTTTGCTTTCGATGAGCGCGTTGCCAAGGTTTTTGACAATATGGTTTCAAGGAGCGTACCTTTTTATACTGAAATTCAGCGTATCCAGGCCGATCTTATCATGGATTTTTTACCTGAAGATTCCGGTATGGTCTGTGATCTGGGTTGTTCGACGGGAACTACGATAGAGCACCTTACAAAGCATCCAAAATGCCCGGTTGGCGCCCGGTTTATCGGTTATGACAATTCCGAGTCCATGCTGGACAAAGCCCGGGATAAATTGTCCGAACAAATAAATACCGGGAAAGTTTCATTAAGTCTTGCCGATTTAAGTTGCCTCCCCGAATTGCCTCATTGCCATGCCGTTATTCTTAATTGGACCCTGCAATTTGTCCGGCCCATCGGCAGGGAACAATTGTTGAAAAATATTTTTACGTCGCTCAGACCGGGCGGCATAGTTTTATTATCGGAGAAAATTCTCCTCAACGATCCGGTTTTAAATCGCTTATATATAGATCATTATCTACAGTTTAAAAAATCTCAAAGCGGTTATACCGACACTGAAAATCAGCGTAAACGTGAAGCGCTGGAAAATGTTTTGATTCCGTATCGTCTCGACGAAAACTATGCGTTACTGGAGCGGGTCGGATTCAAGCGAATTGACACCTATTTTCAATGGTTTAATTTCGCCTGCATCATCGCGATTAAAGTATAAATTCTCTGAACTGCTTGCGCTTGCCGCAAAAAGGAAGAAATTACCACAGATTTATGTGTTTTATTGCAATTTAACCCTGACTCCCCGTTATTTCGCCAATGAGATAACGGGGCCTCTGTTTGACTTCATCAAAAATCTGCGCCAGGTAAATCCCCAGAGCTCCCAGTCCCACTAAATGCGCCGAACCTTTATCACGCAATACGTTTTAAAAATTCTAATAAATATTGATATCTATGGATTATATCTATATAATGTTTTCAGCTTGTAAATTGTTTTACCGTTATGCTTATCTCTACGAAGTTTTTCTGTAACTGCTCGTCCTGTTTATCATAAGTAATTCTTAATTTTTCCAGCGCTACCGGCCTCTTGAGGCTTCAATTACATATTTTTTACAGGATTACACAATGACTACTGGTACAGTTAAATGGTTTAACGCAGAAAAAGGTTTTGGCTTTATTCAACAAGAAAGCGGCCCTGACGTTTTTGTCCATTTTCGTAACATTAACGGCTCAGGCTTTAAATCTCTTGATGAAGGCCAAAAAGTCCAGTTTACCGTGACACAGGGCCAAAAAGGTCCGCAAGCAGAAGAAGTAACTATCATCTAATTGCTTATTCAAGGTGTAGCCCGTTTAATTTGCGGGCTGCATGTTTATTTTTTCCCCCTCCCCCAGCAGTTAAAACAGCAGTCGAACAACGTTAGTCTTTTTATTCGACTGGCTATATCCCTACTCCGCTTCACATTATTAATTTAACGCCCACTTCCAGTCCCTATTCAGGCTCTATTTGAAATTCATTGGATGATCACAAATCCTGGCTCCTTAATTTCAGAGTCTTGTAAAAGCAAAACCGTTCGACCTAACCCTTCAACTTCGCTTATGCTTAAAGCCCTTGTCGAGGCATAAATTCGCTGAAATTATTGTATCCGCGTTCCTGAGTTTTTATAGGTGGGTGTGCGTTTTGAGCCTATATAACGCCGAAATATCCTCGTCTCCATAACCTTCTGCCATTAACCATTCATAATCGGCGACAGTCATAGCGGTTAAAGGAATTGAAACACCTGCTTGAGCGGCTATTTCCTGGCAGATTTTTAAATCCTTATGATGCAAGGCCAGCTTGAATCCAGGTGCAAAAGTGCCTTGAGTCATCGTCAACCCGCGATGGTGTAAAAACCAGTTTCCTGCTGCACCTCCCGAGATAACATCAATGACTTTATCCATGGCCAGACCTTGAGCTTGTGCAAAAGCAAGGGCTTCCGTGACCGCCTGATTAATACCCGCGCACATGACTTGATTGACAGCTTTGGCGGCTTGGCCCGAGCCGATAGCGCCCATATGAATGATACGCGCGGCCATGGCTTCCAGGACTGGCCGTGCCTTTTCAAGCGCACCCGCATCACCGCCTGCCATCATGACCAGCGTCCCGTTTTTAGCACCTTCTACACCGCCGGATACCGGCGCATCCAGAAAGGCTACCTGTTTTTCCGCCAGACACGCGGCGGCTTTTTTGGCTGTTGCACTGCTTACGGTAGACAGATCGACAACAATTGAACCTGGATTAATGGTTAAGGCTATCGCCTCGACAATGTTTAAAACATCCTGGTCGGCTGAAACACAGATCAGCACAATATCAACTTCCGCAGCCAATGCTTCAGGTGACTGGCAAGCCGCTACCTTAAATTCTGCCGTTTTTGCGGCGGTGCGATTATAAACAGCCGTTAAATAGCCCGCTTTGGCGAGATTTCTGGCCATACCCAAACCCATCGCGCCCAAACCGATCATGCCTGCTTTTATATTATTTTTCCAGATAGGTGTAAGAAGTTAATCCGGCAATCAGTTCCTGTTCGAAGTCTTGCCTCTGTTGTTCGCTGAGATTACATTTTGCCAGTTTGTCCCGATAGGCCGTTTTCAACTCTTCGCAACTGATATGCACATAATCCAGCAAATCGCTGACATGCTCGCCTTCCTGCAGGTCATAGAAATGATAGCCCTTGTCATCCAGTTCAATATTGATGGAATGGGTGTCGCCAAACAAATTGTGCATGTCGCCCAATATTTCCTGATACGCGCCTACCATAAAAAAGCCGATGAGATAGGCTTGTTTTTTGTCGAGTTCATGCACCGGCAGGGTTTTTTCAATGTTCTGTCCGTCTATGTACTGGTCGATACGGCCATCGGAATCACAGGTTAAATCCTGAATAACGGCGCGGCGCGTGGGCTGTTCGTTTAATCGGTGGATGGGCATGATCGGGAATATTTGAGCTATGCCCCAGATGTCGGGCATGGACTGGAAAATCGAGAAATTGCAAAAGATCTTATCAGCAAGCTTCTCGTTCAATTCCTGCAGGATAGTTGCCTCGTTTTGAGTATTGGGGTTCAACTGGCTTTTAATTTGCTGACAAATAATCGCATAGTCATTCTCGGCTTTGGCAAGTTCGATGATACTCAGTTTATCCTGAGTAAACCGGGCACGCGCTTCCGACAAGGTGAAGTGTGCATCATGATAGCGTTCAACCGGATTGTTGAGGTTGGGTAAAGCCAGCAATTCGCTGTTATTGGTATAGACAGATTCAATATCGGTGACGTTGGTGATTAATACCGCATGGTGGGCAGTGAGCGCACGGCCTGATTCGGTAATAATGTCAGGTTGCGGCATCTCCTTTTCAGCACACAGTTCGGCAAAGCTGCGCACGATATTTTGCGCATATTCATCCAGGCTGTAATTGATTGACGATTCACGGCGTGAACGGCTACCATCATAATCGACACCCAAGCCGCCGCCCGCATCGACAACTTTTATCTGCGCGCCCAAGCGGTGCAGCTCCACATAAAACTGTCCGGCTTCTTTCAGGGCTATTTTTATGTCGTGAATATTGGCTATTTGCGAACCCATGTGAAAGTGCATGAGTTTCAGGCTGTCCAGTAAACCGGTTTGTTTCAAGCGCTCAATCAGTTGCAGGACCTCATAAGCATGAAGACCGAATTTTGATTTTTCGCCGCCGCTGTTTTGCCATTTTCCGGCACTGATGCTGGACAGTCGAACCCTTAAACCTAATTGAGGCTTAATATTGAGACGCGCGGCTTCTTCAATAATAAATTCAAGCTCCAGGGGTTTTTCAATCACCAGATAAAGATTCAAACCCATTTTCAGGCCGATAAGCGCCAGGCGAATATAGGCTCTATCTTTATAGCCGTTACAAACCACGACGCCCTGATTGGATAAGGCCATAATAGCCAGTAATTCAGGCTTGCTGCCCGCTTCCAGGCCAATGTTGTCAGCCGCTAAAATACCTTCAACGACCTGACGCTGCTGATTAACCTTGATAGGATAAACAGGCGTGTATTTACCCTGATAAGCGTTATTGGCGCAAGCTTTTTGAAAAGCACAAGAAAGCCGGCTCACGCGATCTTTTAAAATATCGGTAAAACGCACCAGCACGGGCAAGGACAGGTTTTTATCATTTAGCGATTGGGCAATCTCAAACAAATCCAGCTCAATATCTTTATCCAGGTTGGGTTTTACACATACATGCCCACTGGCATTGATGGAAAAATAGCCCTCACCCCAGTTTTCTATCGCATAGGTTTGTGCTGATTGTTCAATTGTCCAGGTTTTGCTATCACTTGAATTCACTATTTATCTCCGTTCTTCTTAATACTTCAGGAACTTTCATAAGCCCTGTTGTTTATCATCGCACTTCATTGTCGGCACCTAACTTCGTCCTCCTCTCTTGCTGGATGCCTACATGGATGTAGGTAAGTAGAGCAACGCAGGAGCAGTTACCGAGAGGCCAGGGAGAGGAGATTTTAAAAAACCGATTTTTTAATGTGCAAACAGTATAGAGTCCGACGTTGGTAAAGCGACACAAAGTCCCCTCTCCCTTTGGGAGAGGGTTAGGGTGAGGGTATTACAAAGGTCGCTTTACCAACTTTGGCTCCTATATATTCGGTTTTTCACCTGATATTCCTAAGTCAAAAACTCAGCTAATCCAGTTTTCAATCTCAAGACCATCCACACGTTCAAATTCCCGTACATTATTGGTCACAATAGTGGCGGCCAGGCTTAGTGCATGGGCAGCAATCAAGGTGTCTAACGGACCTATTGGCGAACATATGGATTCCAGTTGAATTCTGATGTCACCATAACAAGAAGTTGCTTCGACATCAAAAGGCAGGCACTCAAATTGATTCAAAAAATAGCCGAGTTTAATTCGATTAGCTTCTTTCTTGACACTTTTGGCGATGCCGAACTTCAACTCAGCCAAAGTCAGAGAGGAAATAACCACCTGATCATAAGCCAAGCCATCGATTCGAGCGAGAATATTTTCATAGCCGGTTCTGCGATTTAATAAACAAATGCAGATATTGGTATCCAGCATAAAAATCATTCAAAATCTCGTGAGTCATTTTCGAGAGATTGATTTCTTTCCAGGGCAATCGGTTCATCCACGCTATCCAATAGCCTTAACAGCTGTTCCGCAGAGTGCTTTAGAGGTAATAATAAAATACCTTCTCCGACCTGTTTAATCGATACTTCCGTACCTTCAAAGCGAAATGATTTAGGTAATCTAACAGCCTGGCTTTGTCCGTTCTGAAATAACTTTGCAGTTTGCATGAGGAATTCCTGATAAATATATACTGGATATATATTGTATGACTTTCAGGATAAACAGGCTAGCGTGGATCATCCAGTCGTGTGAGCAACGCTTTTTTTTCCTAACGAATAAGGATAGATTGTGTGAGCGTAGCGAACCACAATCTTATCCGATTGTTGGACGAGCCCTGGAATAAACAGGAAGTTTAATTGTGAGAAATATTTTTTGAATGGAGCCTTGACAATGCTATTTATATAAGC